>MKVH01000008.1 GCA_001899175.1 Candidatus Kapaibacterium thiocyanatum
TCGAGTCCTGCTACCTTCACCAAATGTCTTCATGTCACCCGCACTCGCGGGGATGATCCGGCACTCTCTCAGCTTCTCAGGTTGCCTCAAGAATTTCACCCGCACATGCGGGGATGGACCGCAATGGAGGTGGGGTGATTTGGTACTCAAATAATCCGGCATACCGGATTCCGGGTATATGGTATATAGATTGAATAGTTATATTCACACGGGGTTAGTTACATAGTATCTATAGAGGTGCGACGTGTTCCGCCAAATACTCAGAGTAGTGCTGACATTGTCGTGTTTGAACCTACCATTACTTGCCCAGTGCGACTCGCTCCGGCAGTTCTATCCGCCGGGAACAAAAGTGCATCCAAGGACGCCGACGGGACGAGATACCACCGTCTCCCTTGACCCTCGTATCTATGTCACGCAGTGGCATTTCGAGACGCAGTCCGACTCGACCATCACCCGATTCGTCTTCGACGACTTTCTATCCAACGGACATCGGGTATGGCTCAATAATTGGTGTAGGGGGAAGACGTGGAACTGGAGTGACTCGCTTCAGGCATATACTCCAGAGGTCACAAATGCACAGCTTAGCTCCATCTCCCATACGGCATACATGCCACTTATCGGTGGAGACACGATAGGCTTCTACCGTCATGCGTACTGGTTGTGGAGGGGACCACAGAGCGGTTCTATCGCGAAATACACCTCCGATGATGCAGCGTCCTATTCCGTCGAACTCGTGAAGCAGACGACGGGCCAGCGGATGGCTCTCCTCGATACCTTCAGGATCAGCCAGAGCGGAGCATCTACACCCTGTGTTTATACATGGTATCCTCTCGCCTCGAAGGTCAGATACATCATTCCCTCGAACATTACGGATACGACGTTTGCATGTATTCGGATTAACGTCTACACAAGCGGTGCAACCAACGATACGTATTCGAGGTCAGACAATTTCGGTCCAACCAACTCCCGCTACTTCATTGGCAATCCGTACTTCAACAACTTCATGGCCGTAGTGAATGCCGAGAACGCATGTACAGCGTCGAGCAGTGGTTGTGGGATGGTAGTAACCAACGGTACGCCCGGCAGTGTCAATGCTGCCGTATCCTCCAACTCAATCACCGAGGTCAGGGCGTTCTCACAGAACGGATACATGGTAAACAGTGCCTCTGTCACAAGCTGGCCAAGCACACACGCACTGACGACAGGGGCGGGTCTGTTCATCGTCTGTGGCCTCAATAGTTCCGGTACCGTCGTATGTACCAGTACCATGCTCGTTCCGTAGTACCACCATCCCACAGTAGACCATGATTGCGTTGATGACTCCTAGCAGGCGTCTTGTTAGCCTATTCATCCTATTCAGTTGCACTATCACGGTGAGTACCGCACTCACGTCCAAACGAAAGCCCGGCGGCCAGAACGACAAGAATCCGTTGTGCGATCCGGATGCAGGTGAAAGAGTTGATGTCGTAGCGGGTCCAAGACAATGCTATTGCTACGAGGCCATGACTGGACACCCGACGTTTACCCCGTTCTATCCACCCGGAATCCTCGGTACACTGTTCCATTCCCAAGTAGCGGTTTCCTGTGATCCGGAATCAGAAGCCACGAACACGCCCTACGTCTGTACATTCCGTAACGACTGCATGACAGACTACGAACAGACGGTACCGGGATGGTTCTACTACTTCAACATGGACTTCCCGATCTACATGATAGAGGGTGGTCCGGGAAGTTGGCCGTAGGTATGGGTGCCGTCACTCCCGAACCTACATATGATTGTCTCGAACTCAAACAAACAGGAATGGCATCATGGCAATCGATTACGAGCGTCGAAAGAAGATCAACAAGATCATCTACTCTGTTATCGGAGGAATTATTCTAGTAACAGTCGTCGCGGTTGTAATTCTTAAGCAAAGGCAGAAGGAGAATTTTAAGGAATGGCAGGAAGAGTTCACGAGAAACTTGGAGAAACAGAGTGCAGAGTTCCACAGGAAGGAATTGGAGGAAGAACGAGCTAAGGCAATTCATGATTCTATGATGCTGCATAATCCGAAATACCGGGACAGCATTCATACGAAGGATGTTATTTCAAAGATTGATACTGCTAGTAAGTGGTTGTATTGTACTATCACGCCGAGTGACGGAAAGGGGCGATTTCGCTATGCCAAGATTCAGGTTTTCAATAGATCGCTAGTAGCGTTTGACAACGTAGTAGTTGAATATTCATACGAACGCGAGGTTCAGCCGGGTAAGGCTATTACTCATACGACTACGTTTGAGCGCATCAATCCCGGTGAAAGCAAGTATGTAGAAGAATCTGTAGGTCAGACACGTTATAATGCCCCGATTAATCTTGTGTCAAGTATTATCTCAGCGTCGGAGGATAATGTATCATACAAGAAGATAAGAAAGGATAGTTCGAAGTACTTCGAGGGCGAGAAAAGATAACGCAATTATTCCTTCCCCGCCCGGAGCCGAAGAAAGTCAAGAGACCGAGGAGGCGACCGTACCAGTAGCGCTCTACCAATGTTCACTTGAGGGTTAAAATGGCAAGTCAACTGATTGCAAAACTATCTAGGCACTGGGTTTACTCAGAGGAGGAAATACTTGTATTGCACAAGCGATTTCAATGTACGGCAGTACCAATGGACAGTCCACTACTTCCATTCATGACTTGGGAGGATGCTCAACATACTTCCGAAGCCCTTGTTGAACTCAGAGAATACAGAGAAGCGACGTGGTGCAGGGCTTGTTGTCCGGTGCCTGTCCAACAGGTAAAGTGCATTGTTAGGCCACCGAGAAGTGGAATAACAGCCATTGGTATCTGGGGCGTGAAAGGGGGCACACCAATTCCGATTGATGACATCATTACCGCTATTGAGAACGCCGAGTATCGACTCGTTACCATCGTTGGTAATGAGGAAGAAGGTTTTGTCGTCGCTAATGTCCACATCATGGACGGAATGGAGCTTAGGACTGACCCGGACGCAAGAGAGGAGAACAATCTCTTAAACGTTGGCACCTGTAACATAGTGGGACAGCGGCGACCGTAGAGACAGAATGGCTTTGCTTGGTGGACACATACCTGTGTCTACTGCCCATTGAAGGGCTTGTGAAGCACTGAACAGTTCTCTCCAGTGCTGTTCATTTCCCCAATTATTGGACATCGCTAAGTATAGGTCACGTATTTCGCCGTTAATACGGCTCAGTATTTCTTCGGTGGTCTCTTCACCCTCAACAAGTGTTTGAAGACTCTCGTTCGTGCTTTTCAAGTTCCACTCCCACTCGCCCCGTCCAGTCCCAGCAGGGACAATCAACCCCGGAACCTTGCTCTGGGTCCCATATGGTCCTGTGATCTCGCGACCGTTGACGGTCGCTATCCCACTCCATCCATTGCCTCGTGCGAAATCCACACGAAGCTGTACGTGAGCGTTACCCTTGTACTCCGGCTTCGCCCTGCGAGTGAGGGGTAACGTGACCTCTACAACCTTCTCCACAGGCAGGTTGCTCTCGACGAGGGATTGAAGGTTCTTCATACCAATAAGACGTCTGGCCGCTGAGATGCTCTCCCAGCGGCCAGATTGATTCCTGAGGTATCGTTACCGTATCCGTGGTTTCTTAAGGGAATAATTCCGTTACGGAACGGAATTATTCCCTTGAGAAACCAAGAATAGGATACGAAATACCTGAAAACAGGTAAGTGTCTCTACGAATTGAATCTCAATGATTTGCTAGAGAAGTTTGGGGGCCACATTATATAGAAATGGCTACGTTCAAATGTTCAGGGCCCTGTTGTGCAGCAGCAAATTTTCAAGTATCAAGACGAGAATCATTTCTCGGACGTGAGAACCGTTGAAATTGATGGTGAAATATGGTTTGTAGCTAGAGATGTTGCGACATTGCTTGGTTATACCACGCCTGCCAAAGCTGTTGCAGATCACTGCCGAGAGAAAGGTATCAAAAAGAACTACATGATGGAGACCAGTAGTGGAGTTCAGGGGTTTACTCTAATCAATGAGCCAAATGTATACCGCCTGATCTCTCGTTCAAAGCTGCCTTCCGCTGAAAAGTTCGAGGCTTGGGTTTTTGAAGAGGTCATACCGCAGATCAGAAAACAAGGCTTCTACGGAAAGATTGACCGTACCGCTTTACCGAATTTCATCTCTAGGTACAAAGACAATTACCACAAGCTCGACCACAACTACTTTTCAGTAATAAGTGAAATGTATGCTCGACTCTACATCGCACTTGAAAAGGTTGGGTATAGTATACCTGATAAAGGGGTGGGCGGTAAACAGATGATGCCGGACATAAGCGTTGGAAGAGGCTTCGCATCTTTCTTAAAGAAGCAGAATTCTGAGTTTTATAACCAGCATCGAACGTATTGGCACTCATTTCCAGATGGCAGACCCGACGTAGAAGCTAACATGTACCACATTGACGCCTTGCCAATCTTTATCCGGTACATACATGAAAAATGGATTCCGGAAAACGCGCATGAATATTTCAAGCAACGCGATCCACTGGCCCTTGACTACTTGCCTAAGCTGCTGAACTAAAACAGGTTATATCTCTTATAGGGGGGGGGGGGTGACGATTCGTCACCCCCCCCCTAATTTGACTTTCACTGGCTATTACCCTCCACCATTGCGGCCACTTCACGTAGCAAATCCCACGGCTCCATCTCCAGCTTTTTGGCCAACGCCACGAACATCGGCATGTAAACCTTCTGTTTTCCACGCTCCAACTTCGAAATCTGGGACTGGTTCACGTCATCGGATTCCAAGCTCTCCTGACTGAGTCCCAGTTCTTCTCTCCTCTCCCTTATAATCAGGGCTAGGGCAAGTTCGAAACTGAGTTTACCTCCTTCCGGAACCTTCAATTCTGAGAGCTTTCGTGGCATGAAAGCAAGCTACAGGGGTGTTTTACTCATGATTAGTTGAATTCAACTAATTGGCTATATTCGTTCCCTACTAACGTGTTGTTCAATGGAGGATGTAATGAGCCAAGAGGCAGAGAAGAAACCCATCTACAAAAAATGGTGGTTTTGGGTAGGGGCGGTCGTCGTAATCGGAATAATCGGAAGTATGGCTGGTGGAAAGAAGGAAACGGCCAGCGCAGAGTCACCAGCGGCCATACCTTCCGCAGCAACGACGGAGACGCCGAAGGAAGAACCAGTACTGGCTGTTACGGCCACAGCCTTGTACGAGGCTTACGATGCCAATGAGGTCAGCGCAGATGCCCAATACAAGGGTAAGAAGCTGGAAGTCTCAGGTAAGGTAAAGGACGTAGAGAAAACCTTCGGAATGATCTACGTAAATCTTGAAGGTGACGATATGTTCGGACAAGTTACCTGCAAGCTGGAAAACGAAACGGAAGCAGCGTCCATGACCAAAGGTCAGAAGATCGTACTGCTTGGCGTCGGCGATGGGAAGGCTGGATTCCCACGTGTTACGGACTGTCGGATCAAGAAATAGTATTGGCTATAGAATCATTACCGAACGCCTCCATCAGGGGGCGTTTTTCTTCCAATGAGCTACGTCCTACCCACAACCTGTATCCGGCTTTTTGCCGAACCTACGCTAACCGAGGAAGAACATGAGTTTTTGGATTCTTTTGAATTCAAGACCTATTACGACGCAGCGTATGTCATAGACATATGTCACCCGCACACGCGGGGATGAACCGTACAAAAACATGGGGGCGGACAAAGGAAATACATGTCACCCGCACACGCGGGGATGAACCGCCGTTTCTCTCGCCTTCAACTGCCTGAGATAGATGTCACCCGCACACGCGGGGATGAACCGATGGGTACGGACGAGATCAGAATGTCGTATCCATGTCACCCGCACACGCGGGGATGAACCGCCAAGCGTACGAGGTGCTACAACTGCGAACATATGTCACCCGCACACGCGGGGATGAACCTCAATGGTGAAAGACAAGATCATTGCAGTGGACATGTCACCCGCACACGCGGGGATGAACCGCCACATATCCATGTTGGAAAGAGGTCAACGCGATGTCACCCGCACACGCGGGGATGAACCGACCTCCCATTCGCGGCGGCTGACATCCAGCAGATGTCACCCGCACACGCGGGGATGAACCGTATCCATCGGCTGTGGGTTGATTAGGCGGAGAATGTCACCCGCACACGCGGGGATGAACCGATACCGCACCACGCCTCCACCGTTTTGTTGGCATGTCACCCGCACACGCGGGGATGAACCGTATTGGAGGCCGTCCCATTCAACGCATTGATAATGTCACCCGCACACGCGGGGATGAACCGTCCGAATGGATTGCATCCGCGCGGGAATTCTAATGTCACCCGCACACGCGGGGATGAACCGAAGTCGGAGAAACAAAGTAAATCCGCTTACGAATGTCACCCGCACACGCGGGGATGAACCGCCAGAGCGCGCGGGGAGAGGGAGTATGACTGAATGTCACCCGCACACGCGGGGATGAACCGGACCTCGGCGTCTACATGGGATACCGGCACCCATGTCACCCGCACACGCGGGGATGAACCGGCATGGACCATTGGCAACCTGCTGTTAACCTAATGTCACCCGCACACGCGGGGATGAACCGATATACTGCGATCCAGTCACGCCCGACGCGCGATGTCACCCGCACACGCGGGGATGAACCGGCGCAGACAATCTGTGCGCGTGTTTTGATTCTATGTCACCCGCACACGCGGGGATGAACCGCTGTCGGCGGACGATGCTCTGGCAGCAGGTATATGTCACCCGCACACGCGGGGATGAACCGTTCACGCCATTGCAGTTCCAGAGAACACCAGTATGTCACCCGCACACGCGGGGATGAACCGTTTGCCGCCATTGCCTCCGCGTCCACAGGCGAATGTCACCCGCACACGCGGGGATGAACCGGCAACAACCGACATCGGAGGAGTAGGTCAGGAATGTCACCCGCACACGCGGGGATGAACCGGCCACTGGCAAGTCGCTCTCTGACATGGGCAAATGTCACCCGCACACGCGGGGATGAACCGATGCAGAGCCTCCAATGCCTGCACCTGTTTCGATGTCACCCGCACACGCGGGGATGAACCGCCGAGCAATCGCAGGAAACACAACAACAGTCGATGTCACCCGCACACGCGGGGATGAACCGGCCCACGGCTTCGTCCTCGATGCATTCTCTGCATGTCACCCGCACACGCGGGGATGAACCGACGTCCGGTACCGTTGCCAGAGGCACGACGTACATGTCACCCGCACACGCGGGGATGAACCGACGTTACCGATATCTGTGGCGATACCTGCTGCATGTCACCCGCACACGCGGGGATGAACCGTCGCAAATGGTGTAGCGTTCTTTGCTACTGCTATATCACCCGCACACGCGGGGATGAACCGTTTTTCAGATTCTACTAGTTCTACATTACTTGATATCACCCGCACACGCGGGGATGAACCGTCGAGGAGCGGGCGTTCGCGTTTCGTCGTGGCATATCACCCGCACACGCGGGGATGAACCGGACCTACCCTTCGCAGCGGCTGACATTCAGCAATATCACCCGCACACGCGGGGATGAACCGACAGGTGCATGGCGATGAATGCAGTTAAACCCATATCACCCGCACACGCGGGGATGAACCGGCCCACGGCTTCGTCCTCGATGCATTCTCTGCATATCACCCGCACACGCGGGGATGAACCGTCTTCGATCCCATTTCCCTATACGCTGCGCCCATATCACCCGCACACGCGGGGATGAACCGCGATTCCTCGCCATCATGCTCGACACGCTTGAATATCACCCGCACACGCGGGGATGAACCGATCGCAAACGCATCGTGGTGCAACGAACGGCAATATCACCCGCACACGCGGGGATGAACCGTTTTGCGCTGGCCTGATATTCGCGATGCCGATATATCACCCGCACACGCGGGGATGAACCGTCGATTACAACGTTTTCATGCCTGATGCGGAGATATCACCCGCACACGCGGGGATGAACCGAGAAACGAGAGGATGCCGAGCGACATGATACCATATCACCCGCACACGCGGGGATGAACCGGGGCATCGGCGCTGCCGCCGGTTGTCCCATGAATATCACCCGCACACGCGGGGATGAACCGGTCCTATACGGCGACGCCGACGCCGTCCGTGGATGTCACCCGCACACGCGGGGATGAACCGGCCCCCGCGCCTGCACCGGATTCTAAACAAACATGTCACCCGCACACGCGGGGATGAACCGCAATGGATAATTGTTGTCTGTAATACGCGGCTATGTCACCCGCACACGCGGGGATGAACCGTGACGATAGGTATTATATAAAACCTCCCGCACATGTCACCCGCACACGCGGGGATGAACCGACCGGTGACTATTCCATATCAAATACTACGGGATGTCACCCGCACACGCGGGGATGAACCGGAGTTCTATTGGCACGATGTACTATTCAGGGCATGTCACCCGCACACGCGGGGATGAACCGCGTGCACGGTTGTTGCGGGCGGCGACCCCCTCATGTCACCCGCACACGCGGGGATGAACCGCAACGTGCATGGACGGTGGCGGCGCATGACGCATATCACCCGCACACGCGGGGATGAACCGGCGCCGGGCGTGGCCTATATCGATACGACGACATATCACCCGCACACGCGGGGATGAACCGACTCCGTACGCGGAACCAACCTATCAATCACTATATCACCCGCACACGCGGGGATGAACCGCGGTGTTCGGCCACTGTTCCAGTGTCTGAAGAATATCACCCGCACACGCGGGGATGAACCGTTTAAATCACCCTTCAATGGATCAGAACCAGTATATCACCCGCACACGCGGGGATGAACCGTATATGGACGAAGGCGATGCAGCTGCACTCCAATATCACCCGCACACGCGGGGATGAACCGCGGACCCAACGCCGCCGCTCACGGCCTCGGAGATGTCACCCGCACACGCGGGGATGAACCGGTCTCTATCAATATGATGAGGACACCAAACGGATGTCACCCGCACACGCGGGGATGAACCGTATCCTCCGTCATCGACGCGTGTATCATGGATATGTCACCCGCACACGCGGGGATGAACCGACGTCGCATACGATCTGGTGATTATCGGCTGGATGTCACCCGCACACGCGGGGATGAACCGACCAGGGCGTCAGGTTCAAAAAACAACACTATATGTCACCCGCACACGCGGGGATGAACCGGGCAGTACGTGCGCGGCACGGTCATCGAGGGTATGTCACCCGCACACGCGGGGATGAACCGAGGGAGAGAATGGATATTACGATCGCTACCGTATATCACCCGCACACGCGGGGATGAACCGCATGCTGCCGCGTTGCAGCAGTACGACGCGCAATGTCACCCGCACACGCGGGGATGAACCGTGGCATAGTGGTTTTTTCGTTGCCATATCTAGATGTCACCCGCACACGCGGGGATGAACCGGTCATAGGCCCACCGGGATATTCGTGATTCCGATGTCACCCGCACGCGGGGATGAACCGGAACTCGATATCAAAATCACCGAGGAGAAAAAATGTCACCCGCACACGCGGGGATGAACCGGCAACACGTCAAGGTCAAGGGGCCGATGGGAAAATGTCACCCGCACACGCGGGGATGAACCGAGAATCATCATCAACGGAGCGCCTGGTGCGTGATGTCACCCGCACACGCGGGGATGAACCGGGCAAGTCTCAGTGGGACGATACAGAACAGATATGTCACCCGCACACGCGGGGATGAAGAGGCACATGGAATGACAAAACGCCTGTCGGACTCCGTCCGACAGGCGTTCCTGTTTCGATGCTGACCGAGTGCCGATACGACGATACCGTCGTATCACATGCCACTGCACATCATCCCGACGTCATCCCATATAGGCGGAGTACATCCACACGAGTTTTTCCTGGGCGCGGATGTAGTCGCTCATCAGGGCATTGGTTCCCTCGTCGTGGGCTTCGGCCGAAATCTGCAGTATCTGGCGCTGAAGCACCAGGTTCGTCCTGAAGGCATCGAGGATATGACCGACGGCATCGCGGCCCTCCGTCACGTCTTCGACGGGCTTGAGTTCCGAGCGCTTCAGATAGGCCGTGAACGAGTGCAGAGGCCTGTCGCCCAGCGTCAGGATGCGCTCGGCGATCTCGTCGATCTTGAGTTGCAGGTCGGTATACAGTTCCTCGAACTTCACATGCAGCTCGAAGAACTTCTCTCCACGGATGTTCCAGTGGAAACCGCGGACGTTCTGGTAGAAGATCTGGTAGTTGGCCAGAAGGGTATTCAGTTCCTGGGACAGGGACGACGTCTTCTTGACGTCGAGGCCGATAGCACTACGCTTTGCCATTTCTACTCCTTGAACGAATGATGGATATATGCCATACCGAGGTCTACCGTCGCAACGATGCCATTGACGTGCGTGCGCTCCATTCCGTGCGACGCATGGACGCCGGGACCGATCAATGCCACACGTGCGTCGATTCCTGCGCGCCAGGCCGCCGTTCCATCCGAGCTGTAGAACGGATAGATATCCACTGCATGGGGAATCGACCGCTCTTCGGCCAGCTTCGTCAACGTCGTACGGAAGGTGTAGTCGTACGGTCCTCCCGAATCCTTGGCACAGATGGAACAGAGCGTCTCCGATCCGTCGAGTGGATCGCCCACCACGCCCATGTCGACGACGAGGATCTCTTCGACGGACGGGGCCCATCCTGCGGCACCGCCGTGGCCGACTTCCTCGTACGTGGAGAAGAACAGTTCGACGGGAACGTTCAGACCCTCCTGCTTGCATCGACGGGCGATCTCGAAGAGGACGAAGCATCCGGCCTTGTTGTCGAGAAAATGACTCTTCACGTAGCCGTTCTCCAGCGCCCGATAGCGCGGGTCCACGGCAACGATGTCACCGACGCGTATTCCCAGCTTCAGGACGTCGTCCTTACTCGCTACCTGCTCGTCGATCCTTACGTGCATCGTATCGACGGACCGCTCGGTGGAACCGGCCTTGTTGTTCGAATGGGCTGACGGGTTGTTGAGCAGAACGGTTCCATCGTACGTCCTTCCGTCCGTGGTGTGGACGCGCACGTAGGAGCCTTCGAAGCTCGGCAGCAATGGGCCACCGAGGAGGGAGAAGCGCAGCGTACCGTTCGGATTGATGGCCGCCACGATCATGCCCAGCGTATCCGTATGGGCGGCGATGGCCAGGCGGGAAGCCGATGATCCGAGGGAGCAGCGGACGGCACCTTTGGCCGTACGTTCGGGGACGTAGCCCATTCCCTCGAGGGTGCGCATGATGAAGGCCGCCGCGTTGTCCGTATACCCGGACGGTGAATCGATGGCGATCAGTTCTTCGAGCAGATGGAGCGTTTCCATTGAGGAGGCATCATATGATGAACAAGTCTCCAAAAGTAGCAATGAACAATGAACGTGGTGTGATGACGATCACCGCTACGACATCGGGGATCTGCCGGCGGAGTCAGGAAGCGAAGCTCGTCCGATGGCTGCCGGCCTGAACGAGGAATATCGCGCAGGGAGAAGAATATCGCGTACGAATATGACGTTATGGATATGAAGGACACGCCGGCGGGCGATGGGGATCCGCCGGCGTGTACGGTCGATCATCGTACGGCCATCGTCATGGACAGCATGGCTCGGGATTCAGATTGCATCCGATGGACAGGCAGGTCAGCGGTACGGTCGGCGGATGACATTCTTCTGGACCCGTACCGCAGACAGGCCCCCAGTTGAAGCTGCAGTCGCCCGGATTTGGAATGTTGAACTGATAGTGCAGTAGATACGTGCAGCACGGTGCGTTCAGGCATGGTTCCCAGCAGTTCGCGGCAGTGTATTCCCAGCACGTGGGGTAGTTCACCAGCCATACGAAGTCCGGGTTGGACGGGCAGGCCGACAGGTACGTATTGCCACCGCAGCACACGCCGATCTTCGGTATCACCTTGTTCAGGATGATCTGGATATCGCCCGTCGTACCGGTCCATCCCACAGGACAGATCTTCTTGATGACCGTACGGGCGTTGATGGGATTCGGCACGCAGGGTTCGCCGAGCGGCCGTGCAGGGCAGTACGTCTCGTTGCATACGGTCACATCCACCGTGCGGGTCTGTCCGCCCGGCATGCAGATATCTATCCGCCACACCTGATCGGGCTGGGCGCAGCTCGTACAGTAGGCCTGACCGAAGGCGCGTTGATCCGGCATCGACAGGCAGGCGACGAATAGCAGCGCTCCGAGGAGCGGACGGAGAAACGAGGAGCGTCGTGACATCAGACACCTCATCCGAATATGTGGAAGAACGGCAATCGATATTCATTCCGGGCCCCATCCCGGAAATACAGGATGAATATATGGGAATATTCCGGTGAGTGTGAAACTCACCGGAACATCATCGGTTGGACGAATCACCCTTCCCGATGGATATGCGGTGTACGATACCGACGACCTCTGCTCGACAGGGTATAGAATTCCGAAGGTCACGGTGACCCATTCGCAAAGCGATGTTCGTCGTACCGGAATCATTGCCAAGACTATGACCGTAAGTGGCATAGTCGTCTCTCTACAATTGCGTACGATCACGGTTCGATCGCCATGGTCCATGGCGTGCCCGGCGGTATCCAGGCGGACTTGTCACGAATCCGAAGCGACACACACGATATACGCTACGTGCCGGGATCGCGGACCGTGCATGGTATGACCGTGTCGACGGTAGACGACGTCGACCATGCATCGCTTCAAGAACGGAAGTCACACACATGCGAATCATGATACCGGGCTTGCATCGTTTCGAATCGATCCATATGTTCGATTCGTTATCTGTCTGCATATGTCGCTATAGAAGTTGTCGGGATAGGATAGTACGTACGGATCGCGGCTACATGGAAATACATTTGATAGAGGGTTATATGTTCACGATGTTCCATTGGGCTATCGGTGCTCTCGCCGTATGCCTGATGTCCTTGTACGGCACCCTTCCCGCATGGGCGCAGTGCGATTCCTCCTTCCAGTTCTATCCGCCGGATGCGAGGATCTATCCTACCACAGCGGACGGTCCCGATACGTCCCATCCGATCGATCCCCGCATCTACACCGCACAATGGCATTTCGAGACGCAGTCCGATTCGACGACGACGCATATCATCGTCGATGACTTCATCGGCAACGGGCGTCGTATCTGGATGCACAACTGGTGCCGCGACAAGGTGTGGAACTGGAACAAGGTCACGAAGCAGTACTTCGTCGAGATCAGCAATGCCGGGATGAGCGAGATGTCCCGCACATCGTACATGCCCATCGTCGCCGGTGATACCATCGGCTTCTTCCGCTGCATCTACTGGGGAAGCCGGAGTGCGACGGAACCACGGTTCAGATATGTTTCCGACGACGTCGTGTCCTACAGCGCCGAGCTCGTGCGACAGACGACAGGTCAGCGTCTCGCCCTTCTCGATACGTTCCGCATCAGCCAGAACGGAGCGTCGACGCCATGCTTCCATGCCCGGTACCCTCTCGCCTCGAAGGTCAGATACGTGATACCGTCGCATATCACGGACACCATCCATGCATGCATCCGGATCAACGTCCATACGAACGGTGCATCCAACGATACGTTCTCCCGATCCGACGTATTCAGCACGGCCCGTGTGCGCCTCTTTCTCGACAATGCCTACTTCGAGAACTTCATGTCGACGGTGAATACGGAGAATGCCTGCGGTGCATCTCCGGTAAACTGCGGTGTGACCATCGCGAACGGTACGGCAGGGACGATCAATGCGATGATCTCTTCGAATACCGTCGCTCTCGTCAAGGCATACTCCCAGCAAGGGCTACCGGTAGCGGAAGCTGCCATCACGAGCTGGCCCAGTACGAAGACGTTGACGACGAATTCGGGTCTGTTCATGGTATGCGGTCTGGACGATACCGGTACCATCATCTGCACGAGTATGGTAATGGTACCGTGATATACTACATCACTGGATAATGGACGATCGTGATCCGACTCTTCATACATCTGATAGTGCTACTGTGCGTGTCCACCATATCGACGAAGGCCCTGACGTCGAAACGGTCGCCGGCTTCCGACGGAAGCGATCCCGTATGCAATCCCGGGGTCGACGATATCATCATCGCCGTCGCAGGGCCGCGCGAATGC
The DNA here is from genome assembly GCA_001899175.1 of Candidatus Kapaibacterium thiocyanatum. NCBI lineage: Bacteria > Pseudomonadati > Bacteroidota > Eximiradiia > Eximiradiales > Kapaibacteriaceae (SeqCode) > Kapaibacterium (SeqCode) > Kapaibacterium thiocyanatum (SeqCode). The sequence continues at coordinate 14,178 of MKVH01000008.1, forward strand.
TACTGCTCGGAGACATCCACCGGAGGAATCGGCAGTGCCACGACGATATAGCCACCGAGATTGTACGACATCATCTTCTATTTCGCCGTTCAGTATCAATGCAATCCGGAACAGTACAACAGTACGACGTCGATCTGCACACGGCGCAGTGAATGTGCATCCGATGCCAGCTACCAGGTACCCGGATGGAACTTCTACGTCATCACCGGTGGTTATCCCGTCTTCACGATCGAGGCGGGTCCGGGCAGTACGCCGTAGCCGGCAGTGATATCAGGTGATCTTCGCTGCGTACATCATGTCGTCCGGATATGCATCGTATCCATGTATATCATCAGATACGAAACCCGGGAAGTCGCTCTGCCCTTCGCAGTATTGCCGCCGATGGATCGATCCCGTATCCTCTCCCTGGAACGCTCGCGTCAGATATTCTCCCTTGATGGATTCGATTCCTGCTTCATGAAGTATAGGTCATCCTGCACGGTGCATGATGGAGACTATGCCCGTAGATGGCATAGTGCGCCCCATAGGTTCGTACCGCGCGATCGCGGTATTCCGTATGCAGATAGGAACGAGGGAAACATGCCTGCTATGGTTCGAGGAGTCATCAATATGATGATTCTGTGTTCGATGCCCTTTCCCGTATTCGCCCAGTGCGATTCTCTCGAACAACTCTTCCTCGCAGACACCGCCCTGCGTATCGTGGCCAGTAACGGAATACGTCAGGCAGGAGAATTCGTGCCGTCATTCGATTTCGAACATCAGACGGACTCGACGCGGTTCTTCTTCAAGATCAGTGAATTCCGCAAGAACTCGCTGTGGGTCTTCGCCGACAACTGGTGCATGGACAAGGTCTGGAACTGGTCCGACTATCTCGATACCGACACGACTGAAGTCACCAATACCATGCTTAGCGTGTTGTCCAGATCGAGAATGATCAGTATTGCGGCAGGTGATACGTTCTCCGTATTCAAACGTATCTACTGGGAGGATCGCAGCGGAGACACTTTCGCATTCGAGAAGCTGATCAATCCCGATGCCGTGTCCATGTGGATCGAACTCGTGAACGCATCGACCGGGGCCCGGATTTCACTGCTTGATTCGGCGCACTTCTCTTCGACAACGTCAAGTACGAAGCCTTGTCTTTACGCCATGCTTCCGTTGACAGCTCGCTGTGTGTATATCGCTCCGGCCGGATTCCCGGCGACGGATGCATACCTTCAGGTGAACGTGTCGTCAGACGGTGCGGTAAACAAGCGATGGACGCGATGGGACAACATCGTACATGCAGGTTCGAACATCATCCTGAACTATGAAGGAACGCGCAACTACTGCACGGTCATCGATGAAGCGAATCAGTGTTCTCCAACGTCGACGTCCTGCACCTTCACCGTGGCGACGTTGTCGGGGCCGAGGCGAGTACGCACGGTGCTCACCCCCAGGTCGGGAATAACGAACTTCGATCTCTACACGTCCGGCGGCCAGTTCATCGCCACGACGAACGTAGTGTCCGGCACTACCACCTACGACATTCCTGTGAATCCCGGTCTCTACTATGTCATCGCACGTACAGACTCGGGCATGCAGTGTACCAGGAACATCCTGGTGTACTGATGAAGGGCCATCCGGCATTATTGGTGGGTCGTCGCGCATCCAGAATATTCAGATGTACTACCCCAAGGGGCTCGGTCGTGAAGTATCGTATATCCTTCGTGATTCTTCTCTCCATCATCGTCCGTCTATCTCTCCAGCGTTACCCAAGCAACCACGTAGTCAGCGGAAGTGCGCGATTCCGCAGGCACGCGCCAATCCCCCAGCGGAAATAGGACGTTGTCAATGTGGTGACTTCATCACGCAGTCCGGCAGCATCACGCTCGGCACGACATTCTGCCGATGTACGCCGGTGTACTGTCCGCCACAGGCGCCCAACATTCCTGCAGTGAACGACTGTACGTTCGATACGAGCTGCACGAACTCTGGCGGGGGACCATGTCAGAAGTTCAAGTATGAGCAGGATCCGCAACGTGACATTCCGGACTGGGCTGGCGGAGTGATGCCCAAGTACGGAGTGTACACATCCTTCGAACTGTTCGGACCATGATTCGTACAGATCTATGCCACACAGAAGTGTTCGCATACATGATCCGATTCCACTACTACGCGTTTCGGCTTCGAGGGCAGTCGTACATAACGACCGATGCAAGTGGTCCAACAGTGTGGTTGACGAAAGCACCATGGTTGCGCGGTACGATGGAGTCACTCTCCACGCCGTATATCATACGGACATGCATTACTTCCACGTATACCGTCAGGCGGGACCCAGGGATCGTTCCATACCACCCGCATATCTCGCCGCCGATGGATCGATCCCGTATCCTCTCCCTGGAACGCTCGCGTCAGATATTCTCCCTTGATGGATTCGATTCCTGCTCTCATCGTTCGCGATAACCCCTTCATGAAGTATAGGTCATCCTGCACGATGCATGATGGAGACTATGCCCGTAGATGGCATAGTGCGCCCCGTACGTTCGTGCCGACGATAGTATCGTCGATGACGAACTACATACTACAATCAAGGGTTATATGCGCACGACGCTTCGAATAGCCATGCCGGTGCTGGCTATGTGCTTCCTGTCGCTGTCCGCATTCGCACAATGCGACTCGCTGCGACAGTTCTATCCACCTGGGACGAGGGTCCATCCACGGACGCCGACCGGTAGCGATACCAGCGTCTCCATCGATCCACGGATCTACGTCACACAATGGCATTTCGAGACGCAGTCCGATTCCACCATCACCCGCTTCGTCTTCGACGACTTCGTCGGCAACGGACAGCGGGTCTGGCTCAACAACTGGTGCAAGGGCAAGACGTGGAACTGGAGCGACTCGCTGCAGGACTACATTCCGGAAGTCACGAATGCCCAGCTCAGTTCCATTTCGCATACGACCTACATGCCGCTCATCGGTGGAGATACGATAGGGTTCTACCGTCATGCCTACTGGCTATGGCGTGGACCGCAGAACGGATCCATCGCCAGGTATCAGTCGCTCGATGTCGTCTCCTATTCCGTCGAACTCGTGAAGCAGACGACGGGACAACGGATGGCTCTGCTCGACACGTTCAGGATCAGCCAGAGCGGAGCGTCGGCGCCATGCGTCTATACGTGGTATCCACTCGCCTCGAAGGTCAGATACGTCGTTCCCGCAAGCGTGACGGATACGACGTATGCATCCATCCGCATCAATGTCTACACCGACGGAGGCACGAACGACACGTTCTCACGATCCGACAATTTCGGACCGACCAACTCCCGCTACTTCATCAACAATTCGTACTTCAACAACTTCATGTCGACGGTGAATGCGGAGAACGCATGCGCTGCGTCGAGTGGTGGTTGTGGCATGGCGGTGACGAACGGTACCTCGGGTACCGTGGATGCAGCCGTATCGTCCGGTTCCATCGTCCAGGTCAAGGCCTTTTCACAGAGCGGCTTCATGGTCACCAGTGCGAACGTCACGAGCTGGCCCAGCACCAAGGTCCTGACGACGGGATCCGGGCTCTTCATCATCTGCGGCATCGACGGTTCGGGCTCCGTCGTCTGCACCAGCACCATGCTTGTTCCATAACACCAGACACTTCAACGATGATCCTCTCCAAGAAATTCCCGACAAGGAGCCTTGTCGGCCTGCTGGTCGCGTTCCTTTGCATCACCACACTGGGTACGGCGTTGACGGCGAAGCGCAAGCCTGGCTCGCAAGGTGGCAGCAATCCCATGTGCGATCCGGACGCCGGCGAAAAGGTCGACGTCGTGGCCGGTCCACGGCAATGCTATTGCTACGAGGCAAGGGCCGGATACTATACGTTCACGCCGTTCTATCCGCCTGGGCTGGTCGGGACGCTCTTCCATTCCCAGGTCGTGGTGTCCTGCGATCCCGAGACGGAAGCGACGAACACGCCGTACAACTGTACCTATCGCAACGACTGTATGTCGGACTACGAGCAGACGCAACCCGGGTGGTTCTACTTCTTCAACTCGGACTTTCCCATCTACATGATCGAGGGAGGTCCGGGAAGCTGGCCCTAGGATGACGTATCGATCCGGTGATTCCACGGCCCGCATGTTCCTTATCGAAAGGAGCTGCGGGCCGTGTGGTTTTTTGGGAGCTCCATTCATCGAGCAACGGGATCGCCCCATATCAAGCGATGATGTACGATATGCTCCTACCAAACCGATAACGGTGTGGTGCCAGTCGGTTTCTATCGGCCCCGCATGTGCGGGTGACATGGATTCTTCATCGACACGCTGGGCGTACGATCCGGCTCATCCCCGCATGCGGGGTGATCTGTGTGTTCGTGAGCAAATATCCGATAGTCATCGGTCTCCGTCTATTCTATAGTACTGCTCAACAAACTAATGTCATGAATGGTAGCGCTGTGACAATAGATGGCATAGTCACCTCCCTACGTTCGTGCGTACGAGTCATCGTCGATGCTAGTTCACACACAACGGGTATGACTACTATGCGCATGAGACAAAGATTCTGTCGGACCATCCCGACTATTCTGGTACAATCTGCTTCCGTCATCGTCAGTTCATGTGGCAATGATCGCACGCCGGTTACAGCGACACCACCGCTTGGACAATCGGGCCAACTGAGCTTTACCGAGCAACCACAGCCCAGCAATGAATACGACTGGTTTGGCGTATTCCATAACCGGGCGATGCTGTATGGTATCCGGTACCTGGCCGACTATGAGGGTATCGACCTGACGACGGTCGGCTTCATGGCAGCCGACTTCCTTGTCGATTACAACACGACCGATAGTTATACTGTTACCGATATTCCGTCGATCGGTGCATCGTGCGACACCATCTTCGCAGAGTTCTACAACTGGCGGAATGGACGGACGGTGCAACAGTGCATCGCCAGCCTGAACACGACGAGGTACGTCAAGGCGCACATCCTGACGATGGTCAACGACATCCATACCTGTCAACTACCCAATTGCTGACGTCATTCGATACTGAGGTTGCTGCCGTAAAGGCCGATGCGAACCTGGACAGCGCGCAGAAGGCGCTGCTGCTGGTTGGTATCGCCGTCGGCTACCACAGTGCCCAGTTGTGGGACAACTATTGCACGAACGGCGGTTATATCGTGGGAGGATAGGGGTGGCCACATCAACTACATCGATACTGCGAACAGACCGTCTATCATCGAAATGGATATGGTTGGCCTGTTCTGGGGCGCACTCACGGTCGGACTCGTTGAGGGCGTGGTCGGCGCAATCGGTGGTACGGCGGCCGGTGCGGTAATCACGGGCGGGCCTGGCGCACCCGTTGGTGCTGCCGCCGGCCTCGCACAAGGGGCGATGAGAGGCGCAATTTCGGGCGGCCTGCTGGGCGCGATCGGGGCCTCGCTATGGGATGGCGTCATCAAGCCGTCGATCGACGGACCAGCGCCGGAAACACATACGCCGGGTGGTGGTGGAAACAAGGGTAAGAAACGAGGGGGCTAGTATGAAAAAGGGCTCTGCTGTGTATATCGCGTTCTTCATAGGTAGCATGTTCATCCTCGGATGCGGAGCGTTCGCGACGCTCTATCGTCAGCACGGGATAGCGATCGCCTGTCTCGTCGCATTCGGGATTCTCGCCACATTCTACGTGCGCTATCGTCAGGCCCAGGCGCGTATCAAGTGATCCAAGGCCCACCGGGATGATGCAGCGGGGCCGATACATCCCCGCGTGTGCGGGTGACATATGACCTCGACTCGCTCAGTTGTGTGAAAACTCGGCCCATTCCCGCATGCGCCGGTGACATGGGTTTCACTATCTCCCCATCGATGAACAGGCAGGAACATCCCCGCGTATGCGCGTGACATGTCGTCCACGTGCCACCGCCCGCTTCGAGCAGCGGAACATCCCCGCGTGCGCGAATATCATCTCATACTTGTGACCCACTGTTCACTCGTCGACCGCGCGTACCTCCATCTTCCACACCTTCCTCACCACTCCTTGAACGTGACCCATACGGCCGCGATGATGAGGACGAAGCCGGCGATGTGATTCCACTTCACGGGTTCGCGCAGATAGAACGTGCTGAAGATGACGAAGACGGTGAGCGTAATGACTTCCTGAATGGTCTTCAACTGGAAGGCGCTGAATGTTCCATGACCATACCTGTTGGCCGGAACCTGGAAGATGTATTCCGGCAAGGCGATCAACCAGCTCGCCATGATGACCTTCCACAAGGCTTCCTGCTTGTACTTGAGATGTCCGTACCAGGCGAACGTCATGAAGATGTTCGAGATGATCAGCAGGCCGATAGTGAGCATGATGTTGCGTACAGACGTTATTGAATCAGGGCTCTGACCGATACACCGATCTTCTCGGCCAGTTCGTCGGTCGACAGGTCGTTCGCATCAAGACCGAACGGATCTTCTATTTCCTCGGCCACGAGTTCGAGACTGGCCAGAGCATAGAAGATGAACACGGTGAGAAGAATGGTCGAGTATCCGTACGACTCGACGAAGGCATACGGCAACGTGGCAGTATAGAAGAAGATGAACTTCTTGATGAAGATGTTGTAGGAGTAGGGGATCGGTGTGGAACGAATCCGCTCGCACCCGCCGGTGATGTCGGTCAGCGCCGTCACTTCCGGATTGAGGATGATGAGCTGATCGCCCGTGATGAGCTTCCTGCTGTAGGCTTCGTGCAGCAGACGTATGATGCCCGAGGCGATGGTATTCGGCCTGTGTTCGCCGACGCTGTTGCCACGCAGGTGTTCCTTCAGTTCGATCGGAAACTGCGTCAGCAGTCTCCGCATGTCACCGCGAAGGTGGACATACTGGGGATCGATCATCACCGACCACTTCATGGCGATGTTCCTGCTCGTATTGACGAGGCTCCCCCAGAGTTTGCGGCCTTCCCACCACCGGTCATAGGCGCTGTTCGTACGGAAGACGAGAAGCAGGGAGATCACGATACCGAGCAGACTGTGGATCGCCGTCGTGTTGAGCGTATGGAAATGCAGGTATTCGAGTTCGACGACGGAGAAGATCGCAGTGTAGAAGCTGACGGCCAGCATGGCGGGAAGCAGCTTCCTTGCCGTGTCGGCCGGGTGGAACTGGAAGATCAGCCGTAGCCACTGCTTGGGATTGTAGATGATCATGGGGATTACTGCGGTAGTAGGCGGCCAAAATAACGGATGTCCGTTTCATACGACATGGATCGTTCTCGTCATCCACCGTCTTTCCACGATCCTGAGGATAGCCAACCTGCGTTCCACGAACGGGATAGGAGGCCGACACGATGCAAGGGGCTTCTCTCCACGATCTTGTTCACGACGGTTGTCAATTGATCGGGAAAAGTTCTGGAAACAGGACGGTAATGCACAGGTGAACATCCGGCCAAGGAAAAGTTATGGGAGGTTGTCGGAAGTCCTCACGGGGAAACCCGAGATTATCCACTTGTTCACACCCTCCGTGTGGATTGCTCTAATTGCCTTTGGTTCATGCCGGTTAGGTCAGCTCCGAGGTCGAAATCGACGAGTCATCCACACTATCCACAGGCTTATTACTCTTACTGTTCTTTACCCTCTCCAAAAGAACAATACACAGAGTGGTCGAGTGTGGAAGACGCTGCCGGTTGTGCAGTTGGACGATTGTTTCGAAATTGCATCGTTGATGTAAACGACGTCAACGAAAAACGGGCCGCTCCTCATCGAAGGAACGGCCCGTTTCACGTTTCGACAGGAGCGGCAATCGGGTCGGTCAGATTTCCGAGAATCCGGTATACGGACGCAGGACTTCGGGAATGACGATCCGGCCATCTTCCGTCTGATACTGTTCGAGCAATGCCACCATGATGCGCGACGTCGCCAGACCGCTGCCGTTGAGCGTATGGACGTAGTCGGGCTTCGATGCCGACGTGGCCTTGTACCGGATGTTGGCACGACGTGCCTGGAAGGATTCGAAGTTCGTGCAGCTCGATACTTCGAGCCACTTCTGCTCGTACGGCGACCATACTTCCAGATCGTAGGTCTTGGCACCGCCGAACGTCATGTCTCCCGTGCAGAGAAGAAGCACCCTGTAGGTGAAGCCGAGAGCGCGGAGGATGTATTCGACGTTGCCGACGAGGGCTTCGAGTTCGTCGTAGGACGAGTCGGGCGTCACGAACTTCACCAGTTCGACCTTGTTGAACTGATGCACGCGCAGGAATCCGCGCGTGTCCTTGCCATAGCTGCCGGCTTCCCTGCGGAAACAGGCACTGTAGCCCGCGAAGCGTACGGGAAGGTCTTCCCCGGCCAGGACGTCGTCACGATGGAAGTTCGTGATCGGTACCTCGGCCGTCGGAATGAGGTAGAGCTCGTCCTTCGAGATGTGATACATGTCCTCTTCACTCTTCGGAAGCTGACCGGTTCCTCTCAACGACGCCGTATTGGCGACGAAGGGAGGCATGATTTCCCTGTAGCCGTGGACGGCCGTATTCGTATCGAGGAAGAAGTTGATCAGGGCACGTTCCAGACGCGCACCCTTTCCGACGTAGAAGCCGAATCCCGTGCCGGTGACCTTGGCTCCGCGTTCGAAGTCGAGGATTCCGAGCTGGCGCGACAATTCGATGTGATCCTTCCGCCAAGCGCGTTCCAGCGGCTGACCTTCGCGGCGTACTTCGACGTTGTCGTCTGCCGTCTTTCCGATGGGTACGGAAGGATCGGCCATGTTCGGAATGCGGAGCATGATGCCGTCGATGCGCTCTTCCGTGGACCGCAGATCCTCGTCGAGGTCCTTGATACGGACATTGACGACCCGCATCTCCTCGATCTGCTGCGTGGCGTCGCCACCGCTCTTCTTCAGGACGGCCACTTCTTCCGAGACCTTGTTGCGCCGGGACTTCAGTTCTTCCACTTCCTGGATGATCGTCCGGCGGCGGATATCGAGTTCGAGAAGGCCGTCGATATCGCTGTTATCGTTCTTGTTGACGCAGTTCCGACGGACGTCGTCTGCATGTTCGCGTATGAACTTCAGGTCGAGCATGAGTGGATTCGTATTGGAATGGATGAGTCCGCAAGATAACACCTGCAGAAAGCGCGTCAGTTCCGCTTCTTCCGGGCCAGGTCCGTGGCCTTGGCCACTTTCACGAAGGGATACCACGTCGAGAGCACGGACCAGACCAGGCCCTGCCATCCGTTCAGGCAGTGTCCACCGATCAGGTAGTGTTTCACGAAGTACAGCGGCAGCATCAGTGCCGTGGCGGCTACGGACCGCCGTTTGCCCCGTTCCACGAGGGCAGTGGCGGCCAAACTCGTATACCTGTTGAATTTCTCGAGATAGTGGTCGATGGAACGATAGCTGTAATGAAGCATCTCATGTTTCATCCGGCCCGTCGACCCTGTGGTGATGAGGTGTTCGTGGACGGTATCGAGACTGAATTCGGCCGAATCCTTCCGGAAAAGGCGTAGCGGGTAATCGCACGAGCCCCGTCCATGAGCGAAGACCTTGCCCAGAAAGACGAATCTGCGGGGAAGAGAATAGACCAGGTGGCGTGGTTCGTCGTCCAGGGTGGTACATATCTCATTGGCCAGGTCGGCGGACAGCACTTCGTCGGCATCGAGGGAGAGAATCCAGGGATACCGTGCCAGGGAACAGGCATACCGTTTCTGGGCACCGTAGCCGGTGAAATTGTGGTGTTCCACCCTGCATCCGGATGAGCGGGCCAGGTCGACGGTTCGATCGGTGCTTCCGGAGTCCACGACGATGATTTCGGAGCACCACCGAAGCGCTTCGAGGCATTCGAGGATGGATTCTTCCTCGTTCAGGGTGATGATGACGGCGCTGATCTGGGCCATGAAGGTGGGGAGGTGATGGACGTGTGGCCGCCAAGATAGCGGAGCCGTGTATTTTCATCGCACAGCGATGGGTAACGATCGAAACGTTTCCGGGTTATTCGTCAGAGGAACTACCATCCATGAGCTAGTAATCGGTTATCTGGAGTGGAAATGAAACGAATTTTCGCCGCAATCGGCATGGGGATGTTGATAGGATCTGCGGGTATGTCCGCGCAAACGGCCGAGTATCTCTCGCCTGCGCCCGGATCGACGGCAGCATCCACCGAAACACGGATCATCGTACGGTCATCGGCACGCGTAACGGCCGCACCGGAACGGATGTCCCGTCATATCACGTTGAAGGGAGATGGTACGGCAGCCGTCGAATGCACGATCGTCCTGGGCAGGGATGGTCGTACGATCAACGTCGTTCCTCTGGAGCCGTTGAAGTCTTCGACACGCTACGTCGTGGCCATCAAGGGGAACAGGGATATCGGTCTTCCCGACACATCGTACAGCTTCCGGACGGCACGACCTGCAGTTCCTGAGCGTCCCGACGTTTCGCCGGTCGTGCAGGAAGGCGAGGAAGTCCCGACGGACGTCGTTCCGTTGACGGTGACGGTGAATACGACGCCGGCACCCGGCTATCTCTACATATCGCCGTTCTGCCGTACGCCGAAGCCCGTCTATGCACCGTATCTCATGGTTCTCGACAATGCCGGGAACCTCAAGCACTGGAAGTCGATACCGGAGTATGCCTTCGACTTCCGCCCACTTCCGGATGGACGTCTTGGGTATACGGTCTTCCAGATGGCGGCCTCCGGCGCCCGCGCATTCTCGCAGGCATTCCAACTTGACTCGAATCTCGACATCATCCGTGAACTGAAGCCGTCCAACGGCTATCAGCTCGCACAGCATGCCTTCACTGTACTTCCGAACGGCAACAGGATTCTCCTGAGCCAGGAAGACGTGGTAATGGATCTCAGCGACGTCGTTCCGGGAGGAGACCCTGCGGCGACGGTAACGCAGCCTATCGTTCAGGAAGTGGATCCGAATGGCGTCGTTCTCTTCCAATGGCGCAGCCTGGACTACTTCCCGGTCACAGCATCGTACGAACCGCTCAATGCCGCCACCATCCGCTATTCCCATAACAACGCCCTCGAAATCGATACGGATGGGAACTTCCTCCTGAGCCTTCGCCACATGTCCACGATCATCAAGGTGAACCGGAGTACGGGCGAGATCATGTGGATCCTCGGCGGAAAGCTGAACCAGTTCAGATTCGTCGGCGAGGACGAAGCGAACGCACCGAACTACTTCTCCTACCAGCACGACATCCGCAGGCTTCCGAACGGCAACATTTCGATGTTCGACAACGGAAACCAGAAGAATCCTCCGCATACGCGGGCCGTGGAGTATACCATCGACGAGCAGGCGAAGACCTGTACGCTCGCATGGTCGTATCGTCATGTTCCCGATATCTATGCCCAGGCACAGGGTGCCGTCCAGACGCTGCCGAACGGGCATCGCATCATCGCATGGGGCAATGCGGTCCAGAACGGATCGCCGGCCATCACGGAAGTGGATGCCGCGGGTACGGTGGTGTTCGAAGCCACGTTGCCCACGACGATGCATCCCTACAAGGTGGAGAAGCTGCCGTATCCGATGGGACGCCCGGCATCGAAGGTCTTCATCGACGAAGTGCTCCGCGGCAACACGTACACCTACACGCGCGGTACCGACACGATCGGTCTGACCATCACGTGGAACGTTCTCGAATCGTTCTTCTACAATGCCACGGTGGCCTATCGGTATCCGTACGCACCGGAAGATCCGGTGTTCGAGGGAACGGCGCCGACGATCTTCCCCGTGCGTGTTACCGTGGAACAGGAAGGTATCACGAGTCATGAAGCGGAATTCCGCTTCAAGGCTTCCGTTCTCGGTCTCGAACGTGTCGCCGACCGTATCACGGTCTTCCATCGCGATACGATCGGAAAAGGTCTGTTCACACCCCTGAAGACCCGCTACAACCCTGCATCGCAGGAGATCGTCGTCGATACCGCACAGGTCGGTGAGTTCACGTTCGGCCTCGTCAACACGAGCGGGCGTCCTTCCGTACCGGCACTGCTCTCGCCGCCGAGCGATGGGAAGGTTCTCGCCAACGCCGAAGTCCAGCTCCGCATCTCGCCGAAGGGGAACTTCCTGACGCATACGATCGAAGTATCGACACGTCAGGACATGTCGAACGTCATCTTCAGAAGCACGTCGAACAACGACAAGGCACGTACGACTCCGCTTTCCGCAGGACGCTATTACTGGCGCGCGCGCTCCGTCTCCGATACGGATCAACCCGGTGACTGGACCGCGGTGGACAGCTTCCTCGTGACCGATGCCTATACGAAGCTGGTGGCTCCCGACAACAACGTCGTCTGGTATCAGGACAGCGCCTACGTCATCAAATGGGAAACGAACGTGTCGACGCGTATCCGGCTCGAGCTGATGAGCGGCGAGACGGTGGTGGCCCTGATCCGCGATTCCGTGGCATCGGTCAACAAGGGTCTGTTGTGGAAGGTTCCGGTAAGTGTTCCTGCAGGTAAGGATTACAGGGTCCGCATCACGCTTCTCGACGAGACCTTCGGAACGATGGACGTATCTCTCGGTACGGTCGAGATCCGCCAGATCACGAGCAGCGTCCAGGAGAAGGATCGCGGCGCCGGAATCATGATCATTCCCAATCCGTCGACGAACTCGTTCTTCATCGGTGGCATCGAGAACATCACCGAGGTCTCCTTTTTCACGAACGATGGCTCGCATGTCCGTACCGACGAGGTGATGGGTACGGGAGCGCAATTCAACGTGAGCGATCTCGCATCGGGCATGTATCAGCTCGTCATCCGCACGGGAAGCAATGCCTATACGAAGCCTCTCGTCATCAGCAGATGACCTGTTGAAAAATACTCGATTTTATAAAAAGCGCTATCAATCCGATAGCGCTTTTTTTATGTCCTGAGGTAGAGGGAAAGGACGGAAACGTCGGCGGCGCTCACGCCGGGAATTCTCGATGCCTGGCCGAGCGATCCCGGGCGTATACGGGAGAGCTTTTCCCGTGCTTCCTTCGAAAGCGATGAAACGGCATCGTAGACGAAGTCGTCGGGAATGCGCTTCCGTTCGTTGTCTGCGAAGCGTTCCACTTCACGGAGCTGCTTCTGGATGTAGCCATCGTAGCGGATGGACGTTTCCGCACCATGGATGGCACCAGGATGTTCGGCCATCAGCGAGGGCATGGGATGATGACCGGCTTCGAGGAGATCCGCGAGGGGAACCGTCGGACGTCGCGCGAGGGTTCCCACCGTCGTCGTTTCCATGACGGGATCTTCGCCGAAGCGTTCCAGGAGCGGGTTGGCGTCGGCCGGGCCGATCTTCGACGCACCGAGCCAGTCCATTATTCCCGACTGGATTTCATGGGTCCGTTGCCACCGTTCACGGACGTCGTCCGTGATGAGGCCCAGACGATGGCCATGGGGGAGCAGACGATCGTAGACGCTGTCGATTCTCAGCAATAGCCTGTATTCAGCCAACGACGTGAAGATCCGGTAGGGCTCTTCCGTATTCTTGTTCACGAGGTCGTCGATCAGCACACCTATGTATGCTTCCGACCTTCCAGGGGTGAAGGGGGCTTCGCCCTTGATCTTCAGGGCCGCATTGATACCTGCGATCAGGCCCTGGCTTGCAGCTTCCTCATAACCCGACGTTCCGTTGATCTGTCCTGCGAAGAAGAGTCCGTCGATGGCCTTGGTTTCCAGCGTGAACTTCAACTGATAGGGGAAGAAGAAGTCATATTCCACGGCATAGCCGTACTTCAGGATGGAGGCATGTTCCAGTCCGGGGATCGTCCTGAGTCCCGTGTCCTGTACGTCAGCAGGGAGGCTCGTCGAGAAGCCGTTGACGTAGACGGAGTCGGCCGTCAGTCCTTCGGGTTCGAGGACGATGATATGGGAGTCCTTATCGGCGAAGCGGGCGATCTTGTCCTCGATGGAAGGGCAGTACCGGGGCCCGGCCCCGTGAATCAGCCCGCTGAACATCGGCGATCTGTCGAAGCCCGTACGCAGGATATCGTGTGTGTGGACGGATGTCGTGCTGGCGAAGCAGGCCAGGCGATTCGTTACCGTTCGTGTACGGATGGAGAAGGGTTGGGGACGTTCGTCTCCGTTATGGGGAACCAGGAGGCTATAGTCGATGGAATCCTTATGGATTCTGGGGGGTGTTCCGGTCTTCAGACGTCCTTTCTCCAGACCGTACGAAGCCAGAAGGTCGGAAATACGCTCTGCGGGACGTTCTCCGACACGCCCTCCCTTCGTGGTCTGCATTCCCGTATACATCACGGCATTCAGGAAGGTACCGGAGCAGAGTATGACGGCTTTGGCCGTAATGACCTCGTCCTTCGTCGTTCTGATGCCTTGCACCACATCGTTCTTCACGATGATTTCCGATACCGTCTCGGAGATAATGTCGAGATTCGGCGTGGAGCGGACCAGATTCTGCGCGAAGAGGGGATAGAGGTCCTTGTCGTTCTGTGATCGGGGAGACCAGACAGCGGGGCCCTTCGACGTATTCAGCATCTTGAACTGGAGTCCGCTCGCATCCGCGATCCGGGGCATGACGCCTCCGAGGGCGTCTATTTCCTTTGCGAGGTGCCCCTTGGCACTCCCTCCGATCGAAGGGTTGCAGGAAAGGCGGCCTATGGTGTGAAAGTCCATGCTTACCAGACCTACCCGCAAGCCCATTCGGGCTGCAGCACAGGAGGCCTCGATGCCGGCATGGCCGCCACCAATGACGATAATATCGAATCGATGATCCATAGAATCCGATGTTCCACGTGGAACAATAATGGATGTTCGTAGAATACCGAAAGCAGGTATACCGGAATGTTCCACGTGGAACATTCGCGTACCAGGCGATTGGCTCCATCCGGTAGGGTGCATCCCTCGAACCTTCTTGCGGATATCCCTGACGAGCAGGCCTAACGGAGGAACTTGACCATGAGGTACTCGTCAACGTAGGCGTCGCCGATCTTCATGGCTCGGAGCTCCGTTCCATAGACGATAAAGCCCATCCTCAGGTATAAGGCATAGGAGGCGTCGTTGCGGGTCGAGACGGACAACTGGATCTGTTCACAGCCTACAACGTCCCGGGCATTCTCCATAACCGACTTCAGGAGCATGGATGCCAGACCCTGCCGACGGTATTGCTCACGGACGTACATCCCCCAGACACGGCTTTTGTGCTTGACCTTGCTCAGTGTATAGTCGCAGGAAAAGCCTGCCATTCCGGCAATCGTGCCGTCCGGAAGAATGGCGCCGAGCAGATAGGCATAGGGAAAGTTCATGTAGCGCTCGAATCTCTGCTCCTTGTAGAGAATGGAGAGGGAATCGAACCAATCGTAGTCCGAACCGAACAGCTCGGGAGAACGCTCCAGGGCCTCGCGCTGAATATCCAGGAAGGCATTGAGGTCGTCGATTTCGAGTGGCCGAACAACGATCGAGGGATTCATGCTCTACTTTCCGATGCAAAAACGTGAGAATACTGTGTCGAGAAGGTCCGGATTCCAGGTCTCTCCGGAAATATCGCCAAGGAGTCTGATGGCGGCACGGACGTCGACGGAGATGAGTTCATTGGAGCGTCCGGCCGTGAGGCTTTCGAGAGCGCTGGAGAGATGTTGGACGATCTGGCGGAGCAGACCTGCCTGACGGGCATTGACGAGAATGTCGGTGATGTGTTCCGAGCTCTTCCGGACGTATCCGGCCAGAACTGCCTTCAGTTCGGAAATACCTGCACCGGTGCGGGCAGAACACAGGATGTCCGTCGGGCGGCTGTCGGAAAGAGTCCGGTCGAAGAGATCGGCCTTGTTCTGGACGACGAGACATGGAATATGACCGAAGCGCTGCCGGATATCGGCAAGAAGGTCATCGGAATGGTCCAGTCCGGCCGATCCGTCATTGACGATCAGGACGAGGTTGCTGCGTTCGATGAGGGAGGATGTGAGCACGATACCCTGCAGTTCGATGCTGTCGGCCGTATCACGCAGTCCGGCAGTGTCGTAGAGGTGGATCGTACAGCCTTCGACGACGATACTTTCCTCGAGATAGTCGCGGGTCGTTCCGGGAATATCGCTGACGATGGCCCGGTCGCGATCCAGCAGGGCATTGAACAGCGAGCTTTTGCCGGCATTGGGATAGCCCACGACGGCGCAGTAGAATCCCGATCTCAGGATTTCCGCCGAAGCAGCCGTATCGGCCAGCTCGGCAGTGAAGCGCCGGATCTCTTCCAGGGTTCCTGCCAGTTTCCGTTTGTCGACGAACTCGACGTCTTCCTCCGAAAAATCGAGCTCGAGTTCCATCAGGCCCGCTACGTCGAGAAGCTGCTGACGCAGTCCGGCGAGACGCCTGGTGAAGCCACCCGCAAGTTGTCGGGCGGCTGTCTGGGCCCCGGCCTTCGATTCGGAGTGGATGATATCCGCCACGGCCTCTACCTGCGTGAGATCGAGCTTTCCGTTCAGAAAGGCCCTGCGTGTGAACTCGCCCGGCTCGGCCATGCGTACTCCTGCGTCCACGAGCGACGAGACGATCTGGCGCGTGACCTGATGCCCGCCATGACAACCTATCTCGACGACATCTTCACCCGTATAGGAATGAGGTGCACGGAAGACCGAGCAGGTGACGCTGTCGATGCGTTGGCCATGGGCCTGCCACCACCCGTAGTGGATGGTATGGGCCGGAACGTCCCGCAACGTAGCTCCGGAAAAAAGACGGTCGCAGACGTCGAAGGTCGCAGGACCGGAGACGCGCACCACGGCAAGACCGGCGATCCCGGGTGGCGTCGCCAGAGCGCATATGGTGTCGTGGATGGAATCCTGCATCATGGACATGCAAAATACAATGCTTCTGGTTCGATATTTGCTATGATGCCGGAAGGCCGTAGTATTGTCCGCAACGGAAATCGTAATGAAATTTATTATCCACGATGACGGTATCGTCGATGGTCGGACCGATTGAGTTTCATCTGCCGAGTGTGAGTTCCACGAACGACTACGCTCGGGAGCTTCTCGGTTCCTATCCGTTCGTCTACGTGAGTGCCCAGCACCAGACGGCAGGCAGGGGACGTAACGGTCGGACGTGGCATGGCGATTTCGGAACCAACGTCTACTGTTCCTTCGGTATCCGGCATGCCGACTCACCGTCGACGGAAGATGCGGCATCGTACATGGCGCGTGGTGCCCTGGCCGCGCTCGACGTCCTGCGGACTCTGGCCCCGGGAACAGTCTTCCGTTTGAAGTATCCTAACGACATCCAGGTTCGCACCGAACAGGGGTGGGCCAAGATTGCCGGAGTCCTCGTGGAACATGAGTATCACGGAACGCGCTGCGTCACGACGACGGTCGGTATAGGGGTAAATGTCGGTCAGCGAACGTTTCCGGATACTATCGGCCAGCCTTGTTCGTCGTTAGTCCTTCTTGGAGTCTCGGTTGATTTGCCGGTATTTCTCTCCGATCTTCGTGATCGGTTTACGCAGGCCCGTTCGCGCCCATGGTTCGAGATACACGAGGTATGGGTGCGGGAACTGGATGTTCTGGGGAAGCCAGCCAGGATCGCAGGTATGCACGAATCATGGACGATGCATCGTGTCCTGCAGGATGGTCGTTTGATAGTACGTCAGGATGTTACACAGCAAGAACGGACCGTCACCGATGGCGACACTATACGATACGACGATTGAAATGAACGGCGTCGAGTACGGCATCTGCGGTATCGACGTCGGAAACAGTCGCGTCAAGATCCACCACGACGACGTCTTTCTTTCCTTCCCGTACGACAAGGAATGGAAGAAGAACGTCCAGCATCACTTCCGTGATCATACGACGCGTCGTTATCTGATCGGTCTGTCGAGTGTCAATCCAAAGCAGACGACGGCCATCGTCAAGGTGATCCAGCGTTGTCCGGGTCACCTCGTCGTCAACGCACACTCGCTCCTGATGCGGAACGAGAAACTCCTGTCATTCGGTGCCGTGGAACATGCGGGTATCGACAGACTTCTCGGCACGATCGGCGCCATGAATGACGTCAAGCCGCCGCTCATCACCGTCGACTGCGGCACGGCCGTCACGATCAACGTCATCTCGAAGGAACGGGTCTTCCTCGGCGGAATGATCTTCGCCGGATTCACGACGCAACTGTTCGGTCTGGCCAAGCAGACGGCCGCCATTCCGGAAATGAAGTTCGTCGCCCCCGCCGACGCGATCGGCATCAATACGCAACAATGCCTCATGGCCGGCGTTACGTCATCCGTCGTCGGTGGTATCGCCCATGCCATCCGCAACATCTTCGCGACGCAATTCAAGGGCAAGCCGGTGCCCGTCGTCCTTACCGGCGGAGAGGCGTCGCACGTCATCGAACGCCTCGGTGCGGAGTCGATCGAAGCTACGTATCACCAGCATATGGTGACGGACGGCATTCTCTCGATTCTCGCCAGCGCTCCGATGATCGACGTCCAGGATTCCGTCATCGGCAAGATCCTCACCTGATCCATGGCTCATCCCGTTCATGCCGTCGCCATTCATGGTGGTGCAGGCAATCTCGCGCGCTATACAGGAACAGGACGTCTCGAAGAAGCACGGGACATGCTGGACTCGTTGATTCGTGAGCTCAAGGAACGTCTGCACAGAGGTGATGCCGCACTCGACGTCGTGACGCATGCCATCAAGGTGATGGAAGATTCGGCCCTGTTTCATGCAGGCCGCGGTTCCTCACCGACGTCCGAAGGATATACCGAACTCGATGCGTCGATCATGGACGGCAATTCGCTGAAGGCCGGTGCCGTAGCGGCCGTCCGTACCGTACGGAATCCGATCCTCGCCGCCAGAGCCGTGATGGAGCGGACAGGACATGTTCTGCTCGTCGGTCATGAAGCCGACCGGTTCGCAGGCGACAACGGACTGGACATCATCGACGAGACATACTTCGTTCCCTGCGATACCGCTGCCGTCAGCGACCCAGGTCATGGCACCGTAGGTGCGGTGGCGATGGACGTGCATGGCAACATGGCCGCTGCGACGTCGACGGGTGGGACGCTACGCAAACGCGCGGGCCGAGTGGGCGATACGCCGATCATCGGTGCAGGTACGTATGCACGCAATACGATCGGTGCCGTTTCATGTACGGGAACAGGGGAGTACTTCATCAGGGCGAATGCCGCAGGCCGCCTCATCGCCCGCATGGAACTGCTCGGAGAGCATGTCGGCGCTGCCACGGGCGAAGTCCTTTCACGTATCGTCGATATCGGAGGATCGGGTGGCATCATCGCCATCGATACCAGGGGTAACGTATCGATGCCGTACAGCACGGAAGGCATGTACCGTGCGTCGGCCGACGCATCGGGAACGATCACCGTCGGGACGTTATAGTGTTTCACGTCGACCGCATGTCGTGCGGAATGGCACGCGATACGGAGTCGTGCATATCGGCGTAGATCGGCCGATGAAGTCGTCGCATGGAGATCGCCGTCGAACCGATGTACGGATGATCCTCCGGTGTTCCACGATCAGAAGGCATGACCGAGACCGATGCTGAGCTGGAAGTTGCTCAGCTTGAGAGCGCCCTGTCTGTTCCAGATGAATGCTTCGTTCCTGCGGACGGGATCGTAGATACTCGTCCCGACATCGATACGGAACGGGCCGACGGGCGTATCGAAGCGATAGCCGAAGCCAGCGGCCATGACCGAACCTATGACGAAGTCTTCCAGACGCGCAGAACCGTATGCCGATGGCACGAGGCGGTTGAAGGCATTGCCGAAGTCCGTGAAGAACGTGATACCGCTCCGCTCGATGAGCGACGCCCAGAGATCGTCGATGCCCTGTGGCCGCGGAAACGTGTAACGCAGTTCGAAACTGAGTTCGAGCAGCGACGCGCTGCCGAGGATGTTGGCGAAGACGTACTGGTCGGCCGACGTGATGTCTTCGATGCCGAGCTTGCCCGATGCCGTATCGTGCAGTTGCCGTGACGGATACGAACGGATGCTTGCCGCCCCCCCTGCGAAGAACTGTCGTTCCAGAGGGACGTAGAGCTGGGACTGGTCGAGCAGGATGATGTGTCCGAGACGTACCTTCGTCGCTGCCACCAGACGTTCGCGTAACGGTGATGCCGTGGTGTTGAAGAACTGGAGACGGATGAACTTCCCTGCGCCGTAGCCGAATTCCGTTGCCAGCGTCGTGAACGTACCGCTCGTGGGATTCACCGGATTGTCCCTGTGTTCGCCCCGGAAGCTGATACCGAAGAACGTACCGGTGAAGAAGCCACGTTCGTCGGACAGGTACCTGTCGAGAGCGGAGAACTGGACGAACGTCTGCAACACGGCGATGGTATCGGTCACCGACGTCGCTTCCTTCAAAGCCGTCTGGAGAGCGTCCTGGAAATTGCGCGGAACCTGACGTTCGAGGCCGAGCGTGAGATCGATACCGTTGAAGAACGTATGAGCGTAGAGCGAGAGGGGGAGCCGTGCATTCAGACCGGCCGACTCGAGACGGAACGGATGGATGAGGTTCCGTTGCGAATAGAAGACGTTGAGATTGAGGGCCGCACGCTGGTCGAAGATCCGGGCGAAGCTCGGCCATCCGAAGTTGAGCGAAGCGAGGGCTTCCGACTCCAGTTGCTGTGACTGGAAGAGTCGACTCAGGTCCTGGAAGACGTACTGCAGCGTGATGCTTGCCGTCTGCGCACCACCGAAGACGTTCCTGTACAATGCCGTGGCGCCACCGCCACCGTTGAGGTAGTTGTCGATGGACGTCTGGAACATCAGGAGGTTCGCGCCGACGTCGTAGACCTTCTGATTCCTCGTGAAGACGCGCAGCGTGAGCGTACTGTCCGTATTCAACTGTCCATCCGGCACGGCCGTATCGCGGGCCAGCGTATCGATGGTGGCGATCTCGAACGCACCGAGATTCATCAGATTGGTGCGTGTACGCGCGACCTTTTCCTCGCTGTACCACTCACCTTCTTCGAACTCCAGTTGCCGGCGTCGGGCACTGACGTTGATCGACGGCTGGCCGTTGGTGTTCTCCTCGAAGA
Organism: Candidatus Kapaibacterium thiocyanatum; assembly: GCA_001899175.1. NCBI lineage: Bacteria > Pseudomonadati > Bacteroidota > Eximiradiia > Eximiradiales > Kapaibacteriaceae (SeqCode) > Kapaibacterium (SeqCode) > Kapaibacterium thiocyanatum (SeqCode). Next base: position 35,117 of record MKVH01000008.1, read on the forward strand.
CGATGCGTGCGATCCTGCATCGTGTGCCCGGCTCTATCAGCACTGCGAGCGTATCGCGCAGCTTGTCGCGCGAGATGCCGATGGCCGGCCGCCCGCTTCGCGCTCGGTAGTATCCGTTGTTGCGGAGTATGACGAGGATGTTCTTGATTTCCTGATCGAAGGCCGCCTCGCTGAAGGGATCGCCGGTCTTCAACGTCATGTTGGAGCGTATGCGGTCGAGCACATCGGGAGGGACGTCTTCCATGCCGAGATAGATGATCGTATCGATCACGGCACGTGGCCCTTCGTTGACGACGAACGTCAGGCGGTTCACACGGGCCGCGGCGTCCTGCTGGAATCGGTAGCCTACCGTCGCCGTATGGAAACCGTTCTGTCCGAGGTATTCCAGAAGGGCGGTGCTGTCGCCTTCGGCGACGCGGGGATCGTAGTATCGCAGTTCGTTCTGCAGGTCGCGCTGGATGGAGTCGAGCAACCGGAGCACGACGCGGGGTGTCGCCGGATTGCGCCGGAGGTTCGTCAGATAGTATCGTGAGAGACGCCGCGTTACGGAAAGTTCGCTGGGGCGGGACTGGATGACGCCGATGAGCTGGCTGGGCGAGGTCTGTACATAGCCTTCGAACGTCACCTCGTGAAGTTCCTGCAGGCGCTCGAACCGTACGGGATCGCCGGCCCGCTCGAGGCGAACGCCACGAGCTTCCTGTCCGGTCAGGTCCGTAGCCATGAGGATCATCATGGAACAGAGAACCCAGACGAGTCGAAGGGCGTATCGGTAAACGACGAAAGGGGCTACGGGATTCACGAGCGATAAAATAATAAACGCCCGACGGACACAGGGTCAGCCGGGCGTATGGCGTGGAGCGACCACGTCAATAGTCGTTCATGTCGTCGTCGTCGTTGAAGAACAGATCGTCCGAAGCGCTTTCGTACTCCGGCCAGATGTCTTCGATGCCTTCGAACGTCACCTCATCGGAGTCATCGAGTTCCTGAAGGTTCTCGATAACCTGCAGAGGTGCACCCGTCCGGTTGGCATAGTCAATCAGCTCTTCCTTGGTTGCGGGCCAAGGAGCGTCCTCAAGATATGAGGCAAGTTCAGGGGTCCAAAACATATGCTCTACTCCGGAAATTCGTGACCATCGTTGGCAAGGCGGGCGCAAAGATACATGTCGGGTAGTGTAACCGCAACAGGTCGGCCAGGCAGTTTTTTCATTCGAAACCGCTTGACGCACGAAGAGCGATAAAGTTGCTTCGGATGTCCATACGACGCCAGAGGGCGATCAACGTTCCAATAGTAATGTCTCGGCCAGAATCATGTCGAACGATGACGTAATCTTGATGTTGGCTTCCTCGCCGTCGATGCAGACGACGGTATGCCCCGCCGCTTCGATGAGGGAGGCATCGTCCGTACCCAGGAAACCGTCACGTTCGGCCTTGTCGTAGGCCTCGAGCATCACCGTACGCAGGGCGCCCTGCGGCGTCTGAACGCTCCGGAGCTCACTGCGTTCCAGTGTCGCGACGACGCGTCCATACGTGTCGACACGCTTCACCGTATCCTTCACGGGCAGGCACGGAATGGCCGCACCGTGGAGTGCCGCAGCCTGCACGATGTTCCTGAAGAGGTCGGCCGACGCCAGGGGGCGCACGGCATCGTGAACGAGGACGATGCGGGCGTCGTTCACCGTCGGGTGCCGCATGGCATTGGCGATGGTGTACTGGCGCTCGTGGGCACCATCCACGATATGGATACGTGGATCGGAGATCCCGGCCCGTTCGAGGATGTCCGTGAGGGCGGTGCGTTGATCGGGCTGAACGGCGATGAGGATGGACAGGAGGCCTTCCACGGTAAGAGCCGTACGCAGCGCATGGGTGATGACGGGATGGTGGCCCAGCGTCAGATACTGTTTCGGCAGTGGGCCCCCGAAACGGCGGCCGCTGCCTGCAGCGGGAAGGATCAGTGACCAGGTGTCGGACACGTTCGGTACCGGAATGAATGGACAGGGACGGTACAAAATAGCGACGGGCGCATCTCCTTGCGGAAATGCGCCCGTCGAGGACGTCGTCTGCGATCGTGCAGTGCTTAGCGCACCACGGACAGCGGAACGTTGATCGTCGAAGCGCCGTTGCGGATCACGACGGCATACATGCCGGAAGGAACGAGGGATCCGGCCGCGTCGCGACCGTTCCAGCGTACTTCCTGTGCACCGTCGGTCATCGGCACCGTGGCCACCAGCATACCGGCCGTGTTCACGATGGAGATCGTGCCGGCGGCGCTGGAGTTGGCGAAGCGGATGACGATACCGTCGTGCGTCGGATTCGGATAGACGGAGATGCCCGCGATTTCTGCCGACTCGTTGACCGATACGTCGACCTGACCGTCACCGGACAGGACGAGGGACGAGTTGCCGCCCGTGCTCGATGCGAAGTCGATGCTGGCGGAACGTGCGCCCGTGGCCGACGGGGCGAACTTGATGCAGACATCCTGCGATGCCGAAGCGGCGATATCCATGGGGATCGTCGAAACGACCGTGTAGTCGCCGGCGTTACCACCGGTGATGGTCGCTGCATCGATCTTGATCGCGACCGCCGACGTGTTCGTCAGCGTAACGCACAGTTCCTTGTCCTTGTTGATGAAGACCGACTCGAAGTTGAGTCCGGCTGCATGCGAGTAGCGAACGACGGAGAGTGCACCGAGGGCGACCGTGCCCGTCGGAACGGGAGCGTTCGTGGTGACCGTCATCGTGCCGGTGAGCGGGCCGACGGCGGTCGGCGTCGCCTTGAGAACGACCGTCGACGTTTCGTTCGGAGCGAGCGTGAACGGTGCGCCACCGCTAACGATCGTGAAGCCCGACGTTACCGCGACATCGGTGACGTTCATCGGAGCCAGACCCGTGTTCTTGATCACGCCCGTGAGCGTGGCGTCGGAGGAGTATCCGAAGGGAATCTCGCCGAAGTCGGCCGTGTTCTGCATGAGCGTGAGTTCCGGGCGATCCAGCGAAGGATCCTTGACGGAGACGCGTGCATAACCGGACGTCACGCCACCGCAACCGTTGCGGATGATGGCGGAGTAGATACCGTTATCGCTGACGGCTGCCTTTTCCACGGTATACGTCGGCGACGTGGCACCGGGGATTGCCGTACCGTTCTTCATCCATTGTACCGAACGCCAGTCCGAAGCTTCTACCGTAAGGGTGAGCATGTCGCCTACGCGCAGGCTCTGATCCGTCGGGTTCTTCGTCAGCTTGGGCTGTTCGATCACGGCGATGCTGGCCACTGCGCTGGTGGCGGAGAGACCGCAGGTCGACGAGACGCGGACGCTGTAGTCACCGGCATCCGTGCGCTTGGCGTTGTTGATAGCCAGGGCGAACGTATTGGAATTCGGGATCGGCGTGCCGCCCTTGTACCATTGATAGGTGACATCCGTGCCTTCGGCCTGAACGACGAGCGTCGTGGAACCACCGACGCAGGCATCACCACCGACAGGATCGGCGACGACCTTCGGCGGCTTGAAGCCGACGACGTTGATCGTGCGGGTTTGTGCCTGGAGATTGCAACCCGTGGGGTTCGGAATGTTCGACGTGATGATGAGCTGGTATTGACCATCCATCGTATAGTCGTAGTTCGTGAACGTCAGCGTCGGATTGATGCCGTTCGGAACGGGCTTGCCATCCTTCAGCCATTGATAGTTGAGGTTGTTGCCCGTTGCCGTTGCGCTGAGCTGACCATTCTGACCCATGCAGATCACGAGTTCGCTCGGTTGAGCCGTGATGCGCGGGCGCGTCGGAACCTTGAGAACGGCGATACCGCTCGTTACCGACGGCGGGCAGCTACCCGTGATGACGCAGTCGTAGTTGCCTTCGTTGGCCGTCACCGCATTGTCGACGACGAACGTGGAATCCGTAGCGCCCGGAATCGGCGTTCCGTTCTTGCGCCACTGATACGTCTTGCCGGCGCCTACCGCACCTACGCTGAACGATCCACGATCGTTTTCGCAGATGTAGACCGTTGCCGGGGGCTGACGAGTGATCGTCGGCGGAACGTTGACCGTAAGCTTGGCAAGACCGGAAGCACGCTCGGCACCGCAGCCGTCGGTCACGACGACGTCATAGAAGCCGTCCTGGGAAACCTGGACATTGGAGAGGCTGAGCGTCGGCGTCGTGGCGATCACGTTGCCGTCCTTGCGCCATTTGTACGTCGGGTTCTCACCGTCGGTAGCGACGCTGAAGGATGCGGAACCGCCGGCGCAGATCGTCTGGCTCAGCGGCTGTTGCGAGAACGTCGGCGGGAAGCAACCCTTCAGTACCGTGAAGGTACCGACCGTGCCTGCATAGTTGTAGGCACAGTAGCTCCACGACTGGTTCGGCATTTCGACGACGCGGATCATCCACTGATTGCTGAACTGCGACGTGATCGGAATACCCCAGTTGTAGGAGCGGTCGTTATAGTTGATGCCTTCCTTGACGATCTTCCACGTCGCACCACCATCGGTGCTGTAGTGGATAGCGAACGTAGGCGGATAGCTCGAATACCAGTAGCCTACGTAACCGGGATACCACCTGATCGTCATGACGTCGCCACGCGTATACGTGCTGCCCGCCGTGGGCGCCGTCACGTAGACGTAGCTGTATCCGTACGAACAGGGGACCGTCTGTGCGGTCGTGTCGGTACTGCTTGCGAATAGCAGCAGGACCACCCCCAGGAATAGAGCCAAAAAGCCCGAAACGGAACTGTGTCCGCGGGCGGTGGCAGTGTAGATCTCCCTCATCACTGTCCCTCCGATAATGATGTAATAGAAAATGTGGCTGAAAAAGCCTCTCTTTCTACGTGTGGAAAACCCTACAACCAGCTATCCTCCCAAATAGTTGGTTAAGGTTCTATGTTTTCTCGTGTAAAATATACTTTATCGCACAATAGAAACCACCATGCTTTCTACGGCATATGTTCCGGAAATCGTGAGAATGTAGATTCCCGGGGCAATTCCCCCCGTTCGAAGCATCCAGAAGCCCTCGCCCGTCCCCATTTCCGTGCCCATCATGAGCCTGCCGGAAACGTCGTGAAGTACGATGGATGCTCGATCCGGAGCCGTTCCATCGTAGCGCCCGCTCACCACGCTGCCGTCAGGCTCGACGCGGATATGCCATGCTGAAAGGTTCGCAGTTTCTTCGGGGGTATGCGTGACTTCGTCGGTTCCGGTCGTAAACGAGAAGACAGGACCGTTGCCGACGGGCTGGCCGTTCCTGAGACCGGTGACCCGCCAGTAATACAGGGTATTCGGACTGAGTCCCGTATAGCTGACAGTCGTATCGGTCGATGCCAGGAAGAGCACAGGAGATCTGAATTCTCCTGTCCTGTCGAATTCGACGTTGTAGTTGTCGCATCGTTCGTCGGACGTGAAGCGGACCGTTCCGCTGAGCGGCAGACCTGCCGCTCCATTGGCCGGATACGACGGGATGAGCCCCTGCTTCGCACGTGGCAGCGTCGTGAATGAACCTACGTCCGACCACGTACCCGAAGCCTCGTCGCTGAGACCGATTACACGCCATCTGTAGGTCGTACCGGGCTCGAGGGAAGCCAGCCGATAGCTCGTCCCGGGATGTCCGTAGACGTTGACTTCGGGATTGCTCATGTTCTCCGACCAGACCTGGAGCTGATAGTAGGCTGCACGCTGCACGGTCGTCCATGCGAAGGTCAGATCCGTCGTATCGGCCATCTCACTGCCGTCGGCAGGGCTGACGAGAGCGGGTGCCGACAGAACGGTGACGGCGGCGGTACGGAAGGAGTAGATGGAGGACGATAGTCCGGGACCATACTTGCCGACGGCCGTGACGGACCATTCATAGCGCGTGGCCAGGGCGAGCGAACGAAGAACGAGAGATTCCTTCGACGTCGTTTCGTCGACGACCGGCTTCGTCTCTCCCGACTTCCATGCGCGGACGCGGTAGAGACGCGCGCCACCGACAGGAGACCATGACAGCAGGACGCTGTCCCTCGTGACTCCCATCTCGTTGTTGGCGGGCGCCGTGAGCTCCGGAGTATCGGGTGCCGTGACGAACGTTTCGTTGGCGGAAACCTCGCTCACGAAATCGTCGTGGATGGCCATGACGTTCCATACGAAGAACGTGTTGGAGGCGAGCGGCGGATACTTCCGCATGCGCACGTCCTGGACGATCGTATCCAGGATGAAGACCGTCGGAGCATCGCGTCGTGCGATACGCAGGCGGTATTCCCTGGCATTGGTGGACGACGACCAGCGGAAGGAACTGTCCGAAACCATCGCTACCGTATCGGCAACGATCTTGGGATAGAGAGGCAGGGGCGTCGCTAGCTTCGTCGTGAACGTGCCGATGGCCGACCACGTTCCGGGCCCTGCATTCCGCAGGCCACGGACCCGCCAGTAATACTTGTTGAAGGAGATCAGAGTCGCCGGCGTCGTTGTCGTCAAGTCCGTCGTCCTCGTCATGAAGGCTACACTGGCGAAGGTGGGACTCGTCGACACCTGTACTTCGTAGCCCTCGTCCTGGACGCATTCGCCCCACGTCAGCACAGCGGCGAACGGAATATCATGGGCTCCCTCTTCCGGTCCGAGAAGCGTGGGAACGAAGCAGGACCGGTATCCGATGAGGTACTCGCCGTTCTTCGCGGTTGCGATCCGATACGTCTTGGCCGCGTCATCGTACGTGCCTGCGATACTCTCGAACTGTCCTTTCCCTTCCGTCGGACGATAGTAGATCCTGGCCAGTTCCGGGCTGACGACGGACGGCAATCCGGAGAAATCGAAGGTCATGTTCGCCGTGATGTTCTGCGGCTCCCTGATACGCACGACCCACCGGGCTGGAATCCGCTCGCACGGGGGAATTTGCTTGAAGCTGATGTCGTGCGGCAGATAGGAATGACGCTCCACGATGGCATTCGTCGGTGCCGAAACGGCAGATACCGCCATGCGTACGTACGTCGAGCTGTCGTTGCTGGAGAAGGTGATCGTTCCGGGGGCCGAGATGGTCTTCTCGACGCCCGTCATGCCGATGGTGGTCTTCCATACGCCATAGGAGGCGAAGAAATCCAGGGGCGAGGTGGCGATCTCGGCGTCGATCGTGCCGTCTCTCCGTACTTCCGTCGCGATGATGGTATCCTTCGACGATCCCCAGCCGATGAGGACGTTGTTGTTCGGAAGGACCTGGACGCTGCCCTGCGACGAGGCGAAGATATCGGGAACGTGACGGTACTGCCAGACGCGTTCGGCGGTCATGGCCTGCTGATCCACACGGTATTCCACGGCTCGGGAAAACTTCTGGTCCCGCAGTTCGCCGTTGTCGAAAAGAATGAGATTGCCACCGGGCAGCCAGTGCGCGCTGTGTTGATGGGAAAAGCCCGTGAAACCGTCGATGTCGTCGTTGATGAAGGTGAACTGATTGCCCTTCGACTTCGATCCGCCCATGCGCCAGATGACGTCACCGGTAAGGCGATCGATCTTCACGACCTCATCGAGGTGGCGGCATGACAGCAGCAGGTTGCCGTCGTTATCCTCCGCGATGTCGTTGACGTGGATGTAGTCGATATTCTTCTGCCGGAGGTCGATATCCTCCGTGGCATCGGTGACGGGAATGTGGTCGAGGGAATACCATTCGAAGACGATCTGGCCGTCGAGCGTGCGCTCCTGGATGACGGCACTCGCGATCTCCGCCTCGGCATGTCCACCGCTGACGACGGCGGACATGTCCACCGTGCGCCGGCCGATGCCGAGTACGGCATAGTTGCCGTTACGCAACATGCGTACGACGTGGAAGTCCGTATCGTATCCGAGAGCGGACAACGTATCGGTGACTTCCAGCCTGGCGTTACGGCGGATATAGGCCCTCGCCGCGGAGAAGTGGGTGATCGATCCGTCGGGTTGAAGCTGGATGTTGAAGACGCCTCGTTCCGCGAACGGATACACGGCGGTGCCCGATTGATCGACCATGCCGGAGGAGTCGTTGGACAGGGGAGCGATGAGATAATAACCCGGTTGGGGGTAGCGAATACCCGTCATCGTCACGGTGCGAAGTACTTGCTGCGCATGGAGCGATCCCGCGAGCAACAGGAATATTGCCAGATGAAGAGTTGTCCGTAACATGAATCCCCTGAGCATTATAGAAGGATCAACCCAGCGTGCGCTTCGTCTTCTGGTTTCTCGTGCTTGTCGTCTTGCTCGGTCCGAACAAGATCCACCTCGACGCCCAAATAACCCGCGATGGGGAGAAAGGTTTCTTGGACGTCGAAATGCTGAAGCCCGTCGGCCAGCAGGCCGTCCTTTCGATGGTCAAATGCGGACCCTCCTGGATCGCAGGCGGTAATATGGATATCCTGCGGTCGGACGACGGGTGCCAGACCTGGGTCAACATGGCGAGCTCCCTGCCACAGAAATACATCGTCGGCGCCGTCCGTAGCGGTTCCGCCATTATCGCTACTGGGGGTACGGGAGGCGTCTTTCTCACGGAGGATGAAGGACTTACGTGGAAAAAGCTGCCTCAGTCCGGGGCAGGGCAACCGCATCGGCTCCACTCCGCGAAGGGAATTCTCTATGCCCTTTCGGGTGATAGCGGAATGTACGTTTCGGTGGACAGAGGGGCGACCTGGACCCCCCACAAGGTCTGCAGGGAACGGTATCGCGATCTCAGGGTGAACGACGACAGGGGGTGGACGCTCGACGACAGTCTGAAGGTCGCATGCTGGTCCCCGGAGTGGTCGATGCTGGGCTTCGACACCATTCCGGGCACGGTGCGGAGTCCGCTGCTCGGAGCATCGTCGTCGTGGTGCGCCGTCGTGGCCGATTCCGCATTGTTCCTCATCGATACGTCCGGTACCATTCGACGCACGGTCGTGCTGCCCTCGAAGGGGTGGTCGACGATCTGCGTGTCGGGGACGGACGTCTATCTCTCGAAACAGCGTGGTTCCATCGTCCGTGTCGCTGTCGCCGACGGTTCGGTGAACGACGTATCGCTGGGTGCACTGGACAAGGAGCGGGTAACCGCCCTCGAGTGGTACAAGGGCGGGTTGTACGTCGGCTTGCGCGAAGGCGCCGGTGGACTGCATCGATGGGATTCCGCGACGGACACATGGAGGCGTATCCATCCATCCGTCATGCCGTCGTCCACGGGACAGGAAATCACGATGCTGGCGGTATCGGGAGGACGGCTCTACGTCGGCAGCAGGGAAGATGGACTCTACGAACTGGATACTGCCACGTCGATCATGAAGGCGCTCAACGAAACGCTCGGTCAGGTTCTTGCACACCAGGTCGTGCCTTTCGGCAGGGGCTTCGTCATCGCATCGCGTATCAAGGGTCTGCTCGCTATCGATTCATGCGACGGATCGTTGAGGTTCTTCGCGAGAAACCTTCCCCACGGCTCCGAATACAGCGTCGCCGCCATGGATGACAAGCTTCTCGTCTCCATCATGAATGCCGGCGTCTGGATGTCGGCCGACTCGGGAAGGACGTGGACGCGCCGCTCCGAGCCCTACGAGAAGGCTATCATCAACAGGCTCGAAACGAGAGGGAAGAGCATCTACGCCTGTTCGGTCAACGGACTATGGTCGACGAACGATCTCGGCGCGACGTGGATCAACGAAGGTGCCGAGCTTGCAGGCGAGGACGTGGAATGGACGGTGACGAACGGCAGGTCGACCTATGCCGGTACGCGGACGACGACATGGTTGCGCATCGGAAACAAGCCGTGGAAGGAATGCCGTACGCATCTCATCAGGCTCGGACCGGACCGGTTCTCGACGATGTCCTTCGTCGGCAAGACGGTCTACGGCATGGCCAACACGACGATCTATCGCTCGACCAATGACGGCCGCACCTGGACCGAAATGGAACTGGTGGATGTAGGGCCGATCCGTCATTCCTTCGTCGCCGATGGCTTCCTCTTCATCACCACGGACCGCGGTGCCGTCATGCGCGCGCCCGTCCATTGAGTCGCCCAGCGCTAGAGTGCACTGCCCACGAAGTATTCGCCGGATCTGACGAAGGGAAGCAGCAGCGTATGCTTCGTGGCATCGTAGACGGCGGGTAACAACGAGAATGTCCCGTCGCCTTCCTTCGGACGATAGTAGAGGCGAACACCCGTATCGGAAGCGATGTGCTGGACGTGATCGATGGCGAACGTCGTCGTTCCCTGCACGGCATCCGAATCACGGATACGGATCACCCACCGGGCGTCGGTCATCCGTGCCGGTGCCTCGGATGCGAACGTCATGGCATGCGGTGCATAGGAATGCCGTTCGACGATGATGGACGTCGGGGTGAGGACGTTCGTCAGCAACATCGACACGTAGGTCGTACTGTCCTTCACCGAGAAATCCTGCGGCCCATCTGCCGACACCATGCGCTCCACACCCGTCATGCCGACGATGGCCTTGAAGACACCATAGGTCAGGAATGGTTTCGGAGAGATGTTCGTGAGCTCCATCTCCACGGTACCGTCGCGTTGCACTTCGGTGCCGATGACGGATCCCTGGATGGTTCCCCATCCGATGAGGACGTTCTCGTTGGGCAGTACCTGGACGCTCCCCATCGAGCGCGCGAAGACGTCCGGTTTTCTGCGATACTGCCAGACGCGTTCGGCGGTATGACTGGCTTCGTCGATCTTGTATTCCACGGCACGGGAAAACGGAAAGGCCCGCAGGTTGCCGTTGTCGAACATGATGATGTTTCCGTTGGGCAGACGGGAGACGGAATGCTGATGCGAGAAGCCCGTGAAGCCATCGATGTCGTCGTTGAGGAACGTGAACTGGTTGCCCTTCGACTTCGATCCACCCATGCGCCAGATGATCGTACCCTTCGTACGGTCGATCTTCACGACCTCGTCAGTGTTGCGACAGGAGACCAGGAAGTTTCCGTCGATGTCTTCATCGATGCTGTTCACGTGGATGTAGTCGATCGTCCGCTGCTTCAGATCGATGTCTTCCGTCGCATCGGTGACGGGAATGTGATCAAGGGACTTCCATTCGAAGACCACCTGACCTGACCGTGTTCGCTCCTGGATGACGGCGCCGAGGATGGCGACTTCGTCGAGGCCGCCGGGAACGGTCTTCGAAAGATTCGTCATCCGCTGCTCGGTCCCGAGAATGGCACAGTTGCCGTTCTTCAGCACGCGTACCGCATGGAAGTTCACTTCGAAGCCCTTCGTGACGCGCAGGGTATCGATGACGTCCATGTTCGCATTCCTGCGAAGGAAATAGCCGTTCGTGGAATAGTGCGTGACGGATCCGTCGGGCTGGTACTGGAAGTTGTTCGTGCCTTGTGCAGGACGTGCGAAGACGTTGATGCCCGTGTTGTCGACGAAGGCGATGGAATCCGGTGAATTCGGTGCCAGAAGAATGTAGCCCGGCGATGGATGTCCGTTCACCGTCATGCCCACGGTGCGTAACGGCCACTGACCGGACGAATTCGAAACGGACATCACGATCAAAGCGAACGAGATGACATATCTTGTGTAATTGTCGTACAACCTGCCCATTCCCAGCATGCCCATGTGCTCCCCATTGCGATGTGTCGTGCCAACGACACAACAACCGTCGGAAAGTTTCCCTCGCCCGAAAGTTTTTCTGTCTCTCCTCGTCGCCCTGTGCGTCTCTACCGGCCTCCCGCTTCGTGCGCAGGGGGGTGGAAAAAATGCGAAGGACACCGCCGTCTATACCAAACCGACGATCACGGTCATGGCGGCACGCACATCCGAGGACGCGCTGGAAGTTCCGATGGCCGTGACGGTCGTACCGTGGCAGTTGTGGCAATCGACGCGTGGAGTAGGGCTCGATGAAGCCCTGTCGCTCGTTCCCGGCGCCCTCGTGCAGAGCAGGAGTGGCGGTACGGACGTTCGCGTGCAGATACGCGGCTTCGGTGCACGCGGCGCAGGTGAGCGTTCCAATGCCGGAACGTCACGTGGCATACGGTTCTACACCGATGGCATTCCCGAAACGGAACCGGACGGACGTACATCCTTCGACCTCATCGATCTTTCCAACGCATCGAGTATCGAAGTGGTCCGATCCAACGCATCCGCTCTCTGGGGCAATGCCTCCGGCGGCGTGGTATCGATATCGACGGTGCCGACCGACAATACGCCCTACGTCCGGGCCGGCTACATGGCGGGGAGCTTCGGTCTGATGAAGGAAACGATCCAGGCCAACACACCATTGTCGGGCGGACAGCTCTATGCCAATATTACCAACACGACGATGGACGGATGGCGGGCACATTCGAACCTGGGGCTGACGCAGGCGACGGTCGGTATGATTTCCGACATCGACACGCGTTCGAGGCTGAAGGTCTTCGTAACCGGTGCGAGCAACATGTACCGGATTCCCGGCGCACTCACGCCAGCCCAGGCCGATGCCGATCCGCAACAGGCCCAGGACGACCGGACCGTCTACAATCCCACCTACGTCCAGCGTGACGAACACCGGTTCAATCGCCTCGGCCGCATCGGCGTCGTCCTCGACCATGCCTTCAGCACCGAGCATGGTCTGAGTGCCACGGCCTTCCTGCAGAGCAAGTACCTGCAACGCTCCGAACGCAATACGTTCCGTGACTTCACGCGTTATCACCTCGGTGGCAATCTCGTCTATCGCTATTCCACCGTCTTCGATACCGTGATGTCGAACAAGGTACTGGTCGGTATGGATGTACAGCGACAGGACGGAGCGATTCTCTTCTACAACCTGGACCCCGTCACACGATCACGAGGAACGGACCTCCGCAGCAACAAGGGTGAAGGTGGAACGAACCTCGGCATCTTCCTGCAGGACGAATTCATGATCGGCCGGCTGAGCGTCGTCGGTGGCCTGCGCTACGACGACATCGTCTACGACTATCGCGATTTCATCGATCCGGTCCTGAACGTCGAGAAGACATTCTCGCGTCTGACGCCGAAGATCGGCCTGTCCTACAACCTCGACCAGCTCGCGCATGTTTATGCCAACATCGGTGGCGGTATCGAAGTACCGGCCGGCAACGAGCTCGATCCGCCTGCGGTGACGGGAGAGGACACGGTGACGGCCATCAATCCACGCCTCGATGCCATCCGCTCCGTGACGTACGAAGTCGGTATCAAGGGAAGCCGTCGGTCGAACGGCAGCTTCATCACGTCGTTGAACTACGATGCCGCGCTGTATCTCATCGACATCACGAACGACATCGTACCGTATCGCAACGGACGGTTCTATACGACGGCCGGTCAGTCACGCCGTATGGGTGGCGAACTCGGCCTGAGCATGACGTCCGACGTCGGTCTTTCCCTCTACGCCTCCATCACCGTGATGAAGAGTGAGTACAGGAACTATCGCGTCGACAGTGCCCTCATCGATCCGGGTGCGGCCGGACGATTCCAGTCGTTCGACGGGAACGAGATGGCAGGTATTCCCATGACGTTCGGCAGTCTTCGCCTGCGCTACGACATTCCGTGGCTGACGGGCCTGTATGCCGAGGCGGAAGCCCGCAGCATCGGTTCCTACTATGCCGATGACGCGAATACGCTGGAGGTGGAATGCTATGGTATGGCCGATGCGGCCATCGGTGCGGATATCGAAATATCGTCCCTGTTGCTCGTGACGGCGGGTGTGCGCGTCAACAACATCCTCGACAAGAGGTATACGGCGTCGGCATGGATCAATCCCGATCGTACCGGCGGAGGTGTGCCGTACATCGAACCGGGTCTGCCGCGTAACGTCGCCGCGAACGTCGCACTGAAGGTCCGGTTATAGGACGCCGTGCGGTCAGCGTTCCAGCGGATGATCCGATCGTGTGAAACGTCCGTTCCGCATCACGTCCCCGATGTGATACGTCCCGAGCTTGCGCGCCCGCAGGAAGCCGAGCCATGCCATGTCGGCGAACCGTCCGTTGGCGAGCATGTCGAACAGCCATTCGTTCGCGAAGTCCGGCTTCTCCTGACGCATGCCGGCGCCTGTTTCCAGCAGCCACTTGCGGTTGAACTTCTCCTGTGATCCTATCGTCGGCGTCATCACGATGGGCAGGCCGAGGCCCGCGTAGAAGGACAGTTCACTCGGCTTGGTCCACAGGATATCCGTCGTTCTGATCGCACGGTTGAACGTGGCGAAGTAATCGTCGAGGCGTTCGTCGAACAGGACGGAGACGCCCGGAACGTCGCCGACGAGTGAACGTTTCCGTTCCATGAAGTAATCGCGGACTTCGGGGCGCGTACCGGCGACGAGATTCAGGCGCATCGTTCCATCCTTCAGACGATGGGCGAACGTTCGCAGCAACGTCGCACCCATTTCCTTCTGCGCACCTGCACCGCCGACGGCATAGGTGACGGTCAGGACTCGGCCGTGAGGTACATCCTGATGGATGGCATCGCCGAGGAAGTGTTCCACGCTGCGCCCGTGCGACATCATGAAGCGTCGTGTTGGGTCGAGTACCTTCAGTCGTATGGCCAGGTCGTGCTTCAGCGTCGGCAGATCCCTGCCTCCGAGCAGATCCTCGTCGAGCGGGAAGCCCGTAAGGTAGATCCGTTCCTGGGGGACGCCGTAGGACTGGAGTCTGAGGGCGGCCTTGCCGCATGGAGCGAAGTAGTTGATGCGCGAATCCCATGGCTCGCGGGCCACCCAGACGCGGTTCAGGTCGGCATCGCAGATGATGCAGTAGATGGGCTCGTATCCGGACAGGTCGGCAGCGATGGCCGGCACGTAGAACGACGTGAGAAGGGGGAGGCGCTGACGTTCGAGGATGGAGGTCACACCGCGGCCGAGTCCCTTTCGGATCTGCGAGTCCAGCATATCCGTCTGGAAGGTGGCGTGGGACAGATTCCGTATCGGATAGAGCGACGGAATATGAAGCATCCTGTCCAGCAATGCGAACAACCGTTTTCCTATCAGTGGTACGTCCTTCGCGCGCGAGAAGCGCTCGTACAGACGGAGGTAGCGGCGCCAGAGCTTGCGCTCCGCAGGGGATGCATGCTCGTTGTCGCCTGCGGCGACGATGCCTTCGTTGGCGAGATGTCGAAAGGGGAAGGCAGCGCGCTGATGTCCATATCCCATGTCGGCGCTGACGACCCAGTATCGTTCTTCGGAATCGGGCATCGGGCAAGATACGCCGATCGGAACTTCACCGTTTCATGAATCGGAAGAATGCGTCGGCTCCCATGTGTGTCATGGGGGACGCCCGGTCACCTCACCTTGAACGATGCCATCGTGACGATGGCGAGCATGATGGCGACGATGTAGAAGCGTGTGACGATCTTGGCTTCGTGCCAGCCGCTTTTCTCGAAGTGATGATGGAGTGGTGCCATCAGGAAGATACGTCGCCCCTCACCGAACCGCTTCTTGGTGTACTTGAAGTACAGGACCTGGACGATGACGGACAGCGTTTCCGCGAAGAAGACGCCACCGACGATGGGAAGGAGGAATTCCTTCTTGATGAGGATGCAGAGCACACCGATGGCTCCGCCGAGAGCGAGGGAGCCGGTGTCGCCCATGAAGACCTGGGCAGGATAGGCGTTGTACCACAGGAAGCCCATGGCAGCACCGACGATGGCTGCGCAGAAGATCGTCAGCTCGTCCGTGCCGCGCAGGTGCATGATCGTCAGATAGTCGGCGAAGAACGCGTTGCCGCTCATGTAGGCGATCACTGCGAGTGCCAGGGCGCTGACGCCTACGGTGCCGATGCACAGGCCGTCGAGACCGTCGGTGAGATTGACGGCATTCGACGTGGCCGTGATGAGGAAGATGACGACGGGGATATAGAGGATGCCGAAGTCGAAGTTGAGATGCTTGGCGAACGGAATGGTGGTGAGCGTGCGTACGCTTTCGAAGGACGACGAGAACCACTCGGGGAAGAAGTAGATCGTTCCGCCGACGACGAGGCCGGTGAGGACCTGGCCGACGATCTTGTAGCGTCCGATCAGCCCCTTCGGCAGTTTCTTGATGACTTTCAGATAGTCGTCGAGAAATCCTACGGCACCGAGCGATGCCATCGTGAAGACGGCGAGGATGACGAACATGTTGAGGATGTTCGCCCACAGTATCGTGGGAATCAGCACGGAGGCGAGGACGATCAGACCGCCCATCGTCGGCGTGCCGGCCTTGAGGGAATGGCGTCCGACCTGCTGGAGTTCGGACTTCGCCTGCTCACCGATCTGGCGGCGCTTGAGTGCACGGATGATCTTCGGTCCGAGGAAGAGCGAGATCAGCAATGCCAGGATGGCCGCCGCGGCTGCGCGGAAGGTGACGTACTGGAACAGGTTGATGCCGGGAATGTCGGTGATTCCCTTCAACCAGTAGGCGAGATAGTAGAGCATGGTCGTTCCCCCCGGAGCGAATCGTCATTCGTGCAATAGGGCGATGACCTTTTCCATGGTCATGCCGCGTGAACCTTTGACAAGGATGATGGCTTCCGTTCCTGCGAGGGACCGGATCTGTTCGACGCACCCGCTATGGGTGGCGCACCACAGGACGTGCGGCGCGTCGAGGCGTTCAACCGCACGACGGAACTCGTCGCCGGTGACGATGACGGCGTCGGCATGGCTGGCGGCTTCGCCGAGGATGGCCATGTGTTCGTCTTCGGAAGCGTCACCGAGCTCGCGCATGTCGCCGAGAACGGCGAGCCGTCTCGTTCCGGGATACCGCCCGAGCGTGTCCAGTGCCACGCGCATCGACTCGGGATTGGCGTTGTACGTATCGTTCAGGATCGTCAGGCCGCCCATGCGTTCCACGGACATGCGTGCATATCCATGCGATGCGGGCGGATCGTACGACTCCAGCCCCACACGTACTTCGTCGGCCGACATCTGCAGGGACCATCCGATGGCGATGGCACAGGCTGCATTGCGTGCCGCGGCGATACCCGGCGTGGCCAGACGAGCGCGGAACGTGAAGGTATCCTTGATGATATGGACGACCGGCAGAAGTGAAGCGTCGAAGGTCACGCCGATCCTGATGTCGGCGTCGTGGTCGAGTCCGAAGGTGATCGTACGACCGACCTTCCGTTCGTAGGTACGAAGCCGTTCGTCGTCGGCATTCACGAAGGCCAGCCCGTCATGGTCGTTCAGATAGTCGAACAGGGCCGTTTCCTCGCGCTCGACGCCATCGAGGTCGATCAGCTTTTCGAGATGTTCCTTGCCGATATTGGTGATCAGGCCGTGGGTGGGCTGCACCATGGCACTGAGCAGTTCGATCTCGCCGGGTTCGTTGGTGCCGATCTCGATCACGGCAGCCTGATGCTCGGCGGCGAGCTGCAGCAGCGTCAGCGGTGTGCCGACCTGATTGTTGTAGTTGGCTTCGGTCTTGAGGACGCGGAAAGCCTGCGAAACCACCGCCGCCGTGAGTTCCTTCGTCGATGTCTTTCCTGCCGCACCGGCGATGGCGATGACGGGGATCCCGAAACGCCGCCGGTGCCACCATGCGAACGAACCCAGCGCACGCAGCGTATCGGGAACGCCGATGAGGCGTGGCCGCAGATCCGCGGCAGCGTGGTGGAGATAGTCTTCGGAAACGACGGCGCAGGAAGCGTTCCCTTCCCTCAGGACGCGATCGACGTGGTCATGGCCGTCGAAGCGTTCGCCTCGCAGCGCGATGAAGACGTTGCCGTCGGTGAGCGTTCTGGAATCGGTACTGACGCCGACGATGGAAATGTCGGCTGGCAGGTGTGCGGCGGCATAGCCGATAACGGCCTGAAGGTCCCGATATGAAAAGGGGGCGACGTTGGTCATGAGGAGGAAGGAAGGACTTCGTGCAGCAGCCGCGAAAATAACGATGACCGTTACCTTTCGCCGGCTGTTTTTTCCGCGACGCGCAGTCGGGCGCTCCTGGAGCGGGGATTGCGGGCGATTTCTTCGGACGACGGTTCGATGGGACGCTTGGTGAGGATGGTCAGGACATCACGTCCGTGATCACGGAAGACGTTCTTGACGATGCGGTCCTCGAGCGAGTGATAGCTCATCACGACGAGGCGTCCACCCGGTGCGAGCAGGGGAATCATGCTCACCAGGACATGCTCCAGCCGCTCGAGCTCCCGGTTGACGGCGATGCGCAGCGCTTGGAAGACGCGCGCCATGGTCCTGGGCTGATGCTGGGGTGGAATGATGCCTACGACGATGTCGCGAACGTCGATGGTCGTGCGGATGGCCGCGATGCGGCGTCGCTGCACGATGGCGGCCGCGATGCGGCGTGCGGATGGATCCTCGCCGTAATCGAAGAGGATCCGCGCTATTTCCGCTTCGTCGCGTGTGTTCAGGATGTCGGCTGCCGTCTCGCCTTCTGCGGTGAAGCGCATGTCGAGGGGAGCCTGCTGCCGGAACGAGAAACCACGGCCATGATGGTCGAACTGGTAGGAGCTCACCCCAAGATCGAGAAGGATGCCGTCGACCCGACGCTTGTCCCGCATCACGTCCGGCATCTCTTCGAAGTTGGTATGGACGAGGATGAGGCGGCTGTCGTCACCGCGTGCGAGCTCGTCGGCGAAGCGCTCCGTGCAATGACGGATGGCGACGTCGTCGGCATCGAACGAATACAGCCGTCCTTCGTCGTTCAATCGCTCCAGGATCAGCGATGTGTGGCCACCGCCGCCCAGTGTACCATCACAGTACGTTCCATCCGGCCGGATGCGGAGCATGTCCAGACATTCCGTGGCCATGACGGGGACGTGATACGTCGATTCTTCCAGCCGTGCCATCAGAGCAGGACGGAAAGGGATGAAACGCCGAGAGGTTCGACGGCCAGGAACGCTTCCGCATGGGCCACGCCGATACGGCTTCCGTAGTAGCGCGAACGTGCCTCGATCTCTTCCAGGAATTCCGGGCGGGAGATGAAGGTGGACGGTTCGTCCGACGCATACAGTTCGGGCAGATGGAACTGCGACGAAAAGGCGCGGATGGAGCGCATCTTGTCCTCGAACGTTTCCGAGATATCGACATACAGATCCGGCAGACGCGGGAAGTCGTACTGCTGCTGGAAGCAGAGCAGACGTTTCGGACGGTGTGGTTCCAGCACGACTCCGTCTCTCGCTATCTCCACCTTGGCCAGTCCGGCGACGAAGGCCGCGGCCCGTGCGAGACGATGTACGGCTTCGTGGTCGGGATGACGTTCGAATGGCGGGGGAATGAGCATCAGGGTCGGACGATGTGCGCGGATGGCACCTGCCACGCGACGGATGTTCTCGTCCGTATGCATGATGGCGCCGTCAGTCATGTCGAGACATTCGCGGATATGGACGCCGAGGATCTCGGATGCTGCCGCGGCTTCTTTCTCGCGGAGTTCGGGCGTGCCGCGCGTACCCAGTTCGCCACGCGTTGCGTCGACGAAGGCGACCGTGCGGCCTTCCTTCGTGAGCTTCCTGATCGTACCCGAGCAGGCCAGTTCAGCATCGTCGGGGTGGGCCGACAGAACGAGGACGTCGACACTCATCCGATGTCTCCCAGTGTATGGATCTTGGCCACGCGGCGCTCGTGACGGCCGCCTTCGAAGGGAGTCGAGAGGAAGGTGCGGACGATCTCCTTGGCCAGCTCTTCACTGACCAGGCGTTCGCCTACGGCGACCATGTTGGCATTGTTGTGCATGCGTGCCAGGCGTGCCATTTCCACGCTCGTGCAATTCGCCGCGCGGATACCCTTGACCTTGTCGGCGGCCATGGCGATGCCGATGCCGCTACCGCAGACGAGGACTCCGAACTCCGCCGTACCGTTCTGGACGAGGCGAGCTGCCGCCACACCGTAGTCGGGATAGTCGGTGGATTCCGTGGAATGCGTTCCGACGTCGATCACGTCATGACCGTCCGCGATGAGCATGGCCTTGAGGGCTTCCTTGTAGGCGAATCCTGCATGATCCGAACCGATGCTGAGCGTCATGGATGTACTCCTGTGCTGCCGAATCCGCCGCTGCCGCGTTCGGTGGCGTCGACGGCCTCCACGGCGCGCCACTCCACCTGCTCGTGGCGTGCCACGACGAGTTGGGCGATACGTGATCCACGTTCGATGGTGAACGGATCACCTGAAATGTTGGCGAGAATGACCTTCACTTCACCGCGATAGTCGCTGTCGATCGTACCCGGTGCGTTGAGTGCGAAGACGCCGTTCCTGGCCGCGAGGCCACTTCTGGAACGTACCTGGCATTCGAATCCTTTCGGGATGGCCATGACGAGTCCGGTCGGAACGAGGGCAATGGAGCCCGGCTGGACGACGAGGGCCTGGTCGACGGCCGCATGGACGTCCATACCGGCCGCACCCGACGTAGCGTAGGAGGGCAGTGGAAGGTCTGCCGCGTGGGGCAGCCGTGTGATGTTGATCTGGAGATTCATGGATGCAAAACTACCGAACTACTTCCGTCCGAAGTCGGCCGGATTCTCGCCCCAGCGCTCCGTCTCCCATTTGAGCACGACGTTGGGCCACGTATTCGTGTTCAGCCAGCGCTCCGCACGGTCGAGGAGTTCGAACACGTCGGCATTGCCTGCCGTACGGGCTACGGTGGTCTTGGCATGCTTGTGCCGCAGCCACGAGAGTGCCGTCCGGCTGTCGCTGTAGATCGGAACGGACGACCCCTTCTGCTTGAGGAGGCCCAGTGCGTGGACGACGGCGAGGAATTCACCGATGTTGTTCGTGCTGTCCTGGAACGGGCCCATCCTGAAAAGTTCCACGCCGGTGGCGGTATCCACACCGCGATACTCCATGACACCCGTCGTCATGTCGCATGCCGCATCGACGGAAAGACTCGGCAGACGGGGGCCATCGCCTTCCTTGAAGGTGCGTGGTTTCGCGGGTTTCCTCGTTCCTGCGCCTACGTGCAGATGGGCCGATTCCTCCAGTGCCGCTTCGGCTTCCGCACGGCTGGGAAAGGCCTTGTACTTGGCACCCGGCACACCGTGAATCTGTGCCTTGCAGGCCTCCCATGAATCGTAGACGCCGGAATTGTGGCCATGCCACACGACGTACCATTTGTTCTTTGCTGCTGCCATGACCTTCAAGTTGCGAATTGTCACACTATCGGCAGCGCCGTGTACGATCATACCGTCAACTTTCTCCCTGGAACGGTGCCATGTATGCACGGACCATCTCCGCTTCGGTCTTCGGTATCGATGCCTTCCGCATCGAAGTGGAAACGCACATCGATACGGGGCTACCCGGATTCCAGATCGTCGGTCTTCCGGATTCGGCGGTTCGTGAATCGCGCGAGCGGGTCATGGCCGCCATCAAGAACAGTGGCTACGACATACCGGCACGCAAGATCATGGTCAATCTCGCCCCTGCGGACGTCCGCAAGGAAGGCAGTGCCTTCGATCTGCCCGTTGCCGTCGGCATTCTCGCCGCCTACATGAAGGTCGTGCCGAAGGACCTGGACGGAACGGTCATGCTCGGTGAACTGGCATTCGATGGATCGCTGCGCACGATACATGGCGTATTGCCCATCGCCCTGGCGATGCGCGGACGTCGCATCCGCAGGATGATCGTCCCCGTCCGGAATGCCGGTGAAGCCGCCATCGTCGACGGTGTGGACGTCATACCGGTCTCGACACTCGTGGAGGCGCT
This sequence comes from Candidatus Kapaibacterium thiocyanatum, assembly GCA_001899175.1. Taxonomy (NCBI): domain Bacteria; kingdom Pseudomonadati; phylum Bacteroidota; class Eximiradiia; order Eximiradiales; family Kapaibacteriaceae (SeqCode); genus Kapaibacterium (SeqCode); species Kapaibacterium thiocyanatum (SeqCode). The sequence continues at coordinate 56,620 of MKVH01000008.1, forward strand.
GGAATATCTGGAGGGCAGCCGGGCCATCGAACCGTACCACGTGGACGTCGACCGAATGTTCGAGACGTCACCATCGGTGCAGATGCCGGATATCCACGACGTGAAAGGACAGGAAGCGGTGAAGCGGGCGATGGAGGTCGCGGCTGCAGGTGGCCATAACATGATCATGGTCGGTCCACCCGGTGCGGGCAAGACGATGCTCGCGAAGCGCATCGCCACGATATTGCCGCCATTGTCCCTTGCCGAAGCGCTGGAGACGACGAAGATCCATTCCGTGGCGGGGCTGCTTCCGTCCGGTACGGCCATGGTGACGCAGCGGCCATTCCGCGCGCCGCACCATACCATCAGCGATGCCGCACTGGTCGGAGGAGGTGTAGGTGTGGTTCGGGCAGGGGAGATATCGCTGGCACATCATGGAGTGCTCTTTCTCGACGAAGTGCCCGAGTTCCAGCGGAACGTGCTCGAAGTCCTTCGTCAGCCACTCGAGGACAAGTACATCAGCATCGCACGTTCGAAGATGAGCGTCGAATATCCGGCCAACTTCATGCTCGTCTGTTCCATGAATCCATGTCCGTGCGGCCAGTTCGGCAATGCCCATCAGGAATGCACCTGTTCCCAGCACGACATCCAGCGTTACATGTCCAGGATCTCGGGACCCCTGCTGGACCGTATCGACATCCATGTGGACGTACCTGCCGTACGTATTCATGAACTGGCCGGAACGGGACAGGGTGAAACCAGTGCCGTGATTCGCGGCAGGGTCGTCCATGCCAGGCGCAGGCAGGCGGCGCGCTTCGAACGGAGTCCACACCTGCACAAGAATGCCGATATGTCGGGCAAGGACGTGGAACGGTATTGCCGTCTGGATGAGGAAAGCCTGAACCAGCTCAGAACGGCGATGACCAGGCTCGGACTGTCCGCCAGAGCCTATGACCGCATCCTGAAGGTCTCGAGAACCATCGCCGATCTGGCAGGTACCGATGCCATCGATGTCGGACATGTCCGGGAAGCCATCCAGTATCGCAGTCTGGACCGTCCGTACTGGAACGGATGAGCCGCGGTCGAATCTGTCTCGCGACACGACTGCGGTGCACGAACCGTGCCGCATACGGGCAGGGCAGTGCGAAAAAATATCTGCCCGGAGGTGGGACGATGTTCCGCCATGCGGTTCATGCTCATAACAAGTACGTGTAGCATAGGACGTAGAGGAACAGGGACGTTGGTGGTTCCATTCCGGTAGAATGGTTCATATGCGCCCCATGGACCAAGATAAGCTCCGGAATGAGTGAAACCTTTCCCTGGGCCTCCCGTAACTCGTTCCGTCCCTCTTTCACATACATCTCGAGGAAGAACAACGTCCCCTGTTCTTCTACGTCCCATGCAGGCCGCATCGCACCACGATGAGGCCTGTTTTGTTTTCAGAGACGGTCACCGCTCCGGAAGCGGCGGTCGCTGCTGCTTCGTGACGAGCTTGTGGCGCAGGCTTGCGAGGCCGCTTTCCACGCTCGACATCTTCATCATCAGGTCGGTTTCCGCCTTCAGCGTCACCAGCCCACCGTGGACGGGTCGCCTGGCGGCTTGCTGCAGTTCGTTCGTCGACACCGGGGAAATGAGCGACGCATCGAGTTTGAACATGGTCGCGATTTTCAGGGCGAAGTCATAGCGGGTCATGTAGTCCGCGCCTCCGACATGATACAGGCCGGTCCTGCGACGCCGGATGATGCGCGTCACGGCTTCGGCCAGATCTTCCGCATACGTCGGATTCGAATACTGGTCGTTGACGACGCGGATGGCAATGCCGGCGTCGATGGACTGGAGTACCCAGCGGACGAAGTCCGGACGGTCGCCGTCGGGGCCATAGACGACATTGGTCCTGACGACGGTCGACGGGATGCCCGAACCGAGGCAGACGTTCTCGCCCGCCAGCTTCGATTTGCCGTAATAATTGATCGGATGAGGCGTGTCGAGTTCGGAGTATGGTCCCTTCTGCCCGTCGAAGACGTAGTCCGTACTGAAGTGGACGAGATGGGCGTCGGCGATGCGAGCCATGCGTGCGAGTTGTTCTACGAGTGTGACGTTCAGGCTCCATGCCAGTCCGCGGTCGGTCTCGCATTTGTCGACGTTCGTGAGAGCCGCGGTGTTGACGATGACGTTGGGGAGTCGGCCAAGGATGGCTTCCTTCAGGGCGTTCCGGTCCGTGATGTCCAGGATGCTCGTCTCCACACGGTCATGCGCATACGGTAGTTCGCGTGACGTTATGAGATGCAGTGTGGCGTCCGTTTCATCCAGCAGCATCGGAATCAACGCTCCTGCGGTCATGCTGCCTGCGCCGATGATGGTTATGGTCATGGTCGATGAAGAAGGGTGAAGTGGATCAGGTATCGAGGGTTCGTGCGATGCGGTCGACGATGACGTCGATGTGTGAGGTCGATTGCGATGCGGGCATGGTGGAGATGTGAACGACGGCGGCATAGAGTGCTGAGCTGATCACCGCGGCCATCATATCGGCCTGCTGTTTCGCGGTACTCGTCTTCTTGCCGGCATCGTCGAGCAGTCGCTCGTGGATGTATTCACGCAACTGCATCTTCACCTCGACTTCGATGGAGGCCTCGAAGACGCGGAGCTCGTTCGAATTCCTTCCTTTCGCCTTGCAGTCGGCATGGACGGTCCGGCGATGTTCGAGCGTGGCCATGAACAGGTTATGGAGGCATTCGTGCATCGTCTTGCCCTTGACGGCCGTGTGCTTCTGCAGGATCCGTTCGAAACCTTCACGGAGAAAGGCATCGGCCAGCTCCTGCTTGTCCGCGAAATGGGCATAGAAGGTGGCCCTGTTCACGGTCGCCCTGGTGGCGATCTCCGTGATGGAAATATCCTCGAACGGCTTCTCGCCCATCAGACCGATGAAGGCATCGAGAAGCAGTCTGCGTGTGCGGACGACACGGGGGTCGACCTGAAGTTCGGTATCCGACATAAGGCTCGTTCTGTTGGTTAGGCGACAGAATGGGCCTTCTGTCGTCTTGGCTCGAAACTCGACGCCTGTAAGTTAGGCAACAGTTGTTGTTTAATCAACGACAGTCGTTTGTCTCATCCAAAACAGAGCGTCGATATGAAAAGTATTCCTCTCCTCGGCCGTATCCTGTTCGTCGTCATTTTCGTGATGTCGTCATTCGGCCACTTCAGCAGCGAAAGCATCGGCTTCGCCGCAGCACAGGGCGTCCCGATGGCCGGCGTACTGGTGCCGCTGTCGGGCATCATGGAGCTCATCGGTGCGTTGAGTATCCTGTTCGGCTACAAGGCCCGGTGGGGTGCCTGGCTCATCGTGCTGTTCCTGCTTCCCGTCACCTTCACCATGCATACGTTCTGGAAGGTCCAGGATCCGATGATGGCACGGATGGACATGGTGATGTTCATGAAGAACCTCTCCATGGTCGGTGCGGCCCTCATCATTGCGTACTTCGGTACCGGTCCATTGAGCCTCGACCGTCGCGGTGGCCTTGCCGGTCAGGCCGACCTGAACCGGAGTGAACCGTCCGGAGCATGATCGAACATCGGTCCCCACGCCACTTCCCAGTGGAATCCGTCGGGATCGGCGAAGTACCCGCTGAAGCCTCCCCAGAACGTATCCTGGGGAGGTTTGGCGATGGTGGCACCTGCCTGTGCGACGTGATCGAAGATGGCAAGTACTTCGTCCTTCGAGCGGGCGTTGTAGGCGAGGGTCATGCCTCTGAACCCGCCGGTACGATCGAAGGCAAGGCCGGGATCGATGTCCTCGGCGAGCTTGTCGAGGGGATAGAGCGCCAGCCATACTCCAGGCAGTTCGAAGAATGCGATTCCGTCGAAGTCGCTGTTGGGATGGATTCCGAAGACCATCCGGTAGAATGTCGTGGAGAGTTCGAGATCGGTCACGCCGAGTGTCACGATCGTCATGCGGGGAAGTGTCACGGTTACCTCCTGTCGATCCGTCAGGGGAAGATCGACGATGAAATGGTACGAACGCTGCCGACACCGTCAAACCTAGTATACCTGACTATTATTGTGCGAGACCGATCACAGGTACGATGGCATATATGTGACCGGAATGGACCGGACGATATGACGGAGCATGTACGACATACCAGTCCGGAAGACGCACCGATGTCATGGTTGAAGAACCTGTTCACCTTCGGCGGCTTGTTCGGTCGCGGGGCCGAACCGGATCCGCGTGAACAAGCCGTGATCGTCCACTTCCTGTTCGATGATGGAACGATCGATCTGGAAGAACTCTATCAGCTGGAAGAAGAACTCGAGAATCTGCTCGACAAGCGGATCGGCCTGTGCGATGGTCACGAAGTGGGTGGTGAGCCTGCCGAAGGGACGATATTCCTCTATGGACCGGATGCCAGACGTCTGTTCGAAACGGTGGCTCCGGCCCTCCGCCGAGCATCGTTCATGAGACGACCCATCGTCATCCTGCGATTCGGTCCGGCCGAAGACGATAGCTCGCCTGAGGAAGTGATAGTGATCTGAAAACGGAGGAACAGACCATGATGTCGGATGGTATCTCGCAGGCCTGGCTCGTCCGTGGGGACCGCATCCGCCGGTCTGGACCCGGTACCGAAGAGCGGGATCGGCAAGACATGTATGGACATCATCGAGCTCCTGATGACCTCGCAACCATACTGGAGAAGACCGATGGACGGACCGGAATTCGTCTACGTCGCCTATATCGCCACGACGCCGGACAAGCTGTAGCAGTCTCACATCGGGAGCGATCACGAGACTCTACTGGTACGATCGGCGCATCGAGTCGGAGTGGAGCGTCGGTTCTCCCGTACGGTTCTACGATGGAGACTCGAATGTCGTGACCGATGAAGGGAAGGTCTTCCAAACCGATCCTACACGTCGCCTTTCCTACAGTTTCCGCCCTGTGTTCGATGATGAGGTGCAGGAGATGGGAACATCGCGCGTCAGCTTCACCATGGAGCCCGTCGATGGTATGATGAAACTCACCCTCGTACACGACGAACTCCGGAGTGAGGAAGAAGTTGCCGGATTCCGTGAGGGATGGTCGCCGATCCTTTCATCGCTCAAGACCCTTCTCGAAACGAACAAGCCCCTGCCTCGCATCAAGGCACTGGAAGAACGAGGCAGGTCGAAGTGATTCGGGAACTTCTCGTTCATATGTGATGATAGGGTCCGTGAATGTGACGCCGACCCCGCATCGTCGGTCGATCAACCGACAATGAGGCGAATGCACGGACCCATTCAGTACTGTTGTCACGAAGTGCTCCCATACCGTCACGTATACGTTGTCGATGGTTCATTGACAACGTACTCGGTCGGATGTGTCGGTTCGACCTGGTCCTATCGGAGCCATATCATCCCGTAACGTGAAACGGCGTATGGCTTGCCGCCGATACGCCGTTTCCGAACGATGTCGATGATGCCGATCAAAGGTTCGGCTGCGGAGTCATGCGGAGATAGGGCTTTACTTCGGTGAAGCCCTTGGGGAACTGCTCCATGGCCTGCTCGTTCGTTACGGCGGGAACGATGACGCAGTCGTCGCCGTTCTTCCAGTTCGCCGGCGTGGCCACCTTGTAGTAGGCCGTGAGCTGGAGCGAGTCGATCACACGCAGCAGCTCGTCGAAGTTGCGCCCCGTCGATGCAGGATAGGTGATCATGAGCTTCACCTTCTTGTCCGGACCGATGATGAAGACCGAGCGTACCGTTGCCTTCTCGCTCGCATTGGGATGGATCATATCGTACAGCTCGGAGACATGGCGATCCTCATCCGCGATGATGGGGAAGTTCACCGTCGTGTGCTGTGTCTCGTTGATATCCTTGATCCACGATGCGTGGGAGTCGAGGGGGTCGACGCTGAGGGCGACAACCTTGACGTTACGCTTGTCGAACTCACTCCTGTACCTGGCTACCGTACCGAGTTCGGTCGTGCATACCGGAGTGAAGTCCGCGGGATGGGAGAAGAGTACGCCCCATGTATCGCCGAGCCATTCATGGAAACGTATCGGTCCTTCGGAGGATTCCGCATTGAAGTCCGGGGCGGTGTCGCCCAGTCTGATCGTTGCCATAGCGGTGATGAACAGTGAAGTGGGAAAAATGTTGCCCCAGGAAGGGAAGGACCAAAATACATCGACGATCCAGGTTGTCGCGCGACCCATTCACGAAGGTTCCGACCATCCGGGGTTTTCATATTCTTGCGTCATGAATCGTACATCCGCACTCGCATTCGCGTCGTTCCTGATGTTGTCGGTAACCACACTGACAGGACAGCAGCGGCGAAGCATCGAAAAAATCGATGCCCAACTGAAGTTATGGATCGGAAATCCGCACCTGGTTCTCGAACGGCAGACGCCCTTGCCCGCGAATGCCGTGGCTGCGGCGCCCGTCATCTCCGTGATCTTCAAGACGAAAGAGACGGATGTCCGCAGCCTCGTCGAACGCCATGGGGGTACCTTGCGGTCCGTCATGGGAAGCATCTGCACCGCCGATCTGCCGTTGGACGCCATTACTGGCTTCGCTGCAGAGCCGGACGTCGTGCGCGTGGAGTCACCGCAACCGATGCAACTCCACAACGATACCGGACGGCGGCTCATCGGTGCGGACAAGGTGTCCAGTGGCGCGTTGCCCGGTAGTATGTCGTTCACGGGAAAGGGTATCATCGTGGGTGTCGTGGACACAGGTCTCGACTTTCTCCATCCGGACTTCCGCAAGAAGGACGACACGACGAAGACACGTGTGTTGTCGATCTGGGATCAGACGGCGTCCGGCGGCATTCCACCATCGGAACCCGGATACGGGTCGGAATGGACCATGCAGCAGATCCAGACGGAGCTCGAATCTTCGCCCGGAATCGTCACGCAGCGCGACAGTGCGGGACATGGTACGCATGTGATGGGAACGGCAGGCGGACTGCGCGGAGTGGCCTACGATGCAGACCTGATGATGGTGAAGACGCGTCTCGTGGGTAATGGCGATTATACGTTCTCCAATTCCGTCAAGACCCTCGATGCCGTCAACTACATCTACCGGAAAGCACGCGCTCTCGGTCGTCCGGCAGTGGTGAATCTCAGTCTCGGCTTCGTCTTCGGTGCGCCGCACGATGGCACCAGTCTTTTCGAGCAGGGTCTGGACCAGATGACCGGTAGTGGCCGCGGCTTCATCGTCTGTGCCTCCGCCGGTAATGAAGGCGGGAGCTTCAGTCATCATGGCGGTTATCCTATATCCGATGACTCGGTGTGGACCTACATCAACACGCTGAATGGGGCAACGTGGTATGGAGTGAACGAGGCGAAGTACGACGACAGTCTCTCGATCGCGGTATCTCTCGACAGCATCAAGGCGAGTTTCCGCGGTTCGGGAGCGATCGGGCAGAAGAACATGTTCATGACGCCCTGGCTCAGACTCAAGGATCTCAAGGACTCCGTGAACGGTGTCCACTTCACGGTGCGCTACACGAACGGAGATACGGCAGGAACCATCCGGCTCGTTGCCGCTGCCTACGATGAAGGACGGACGGAATGGTACATCCAGGCTCGCGATGCCTTCGTGGTGAAGACGGATTCCGGTTCGCATAGAGCGAACCTCTACAGGGTGCACGTCAAGGGTTCGGGAAGCTTTCACGCCTGGACACAGGCACTGAACGGCTTCGCGGCCAACATCGCCGGTTATGGTGGACGTACGGATGCACACTACCGGGGCAGCGACAACAAGCTGGGTATCGGTATACCCGCAACCGCACGGAACGTCCTGGCGGTGGGCGCCTATGTCAACAAGGTCAACTACACGGATATCCGTGGCAGGACGCAGGCAGGTCTGAATGGTGGGCGGGCTGCTCAGGGCGCCATGGCGCCGTTCAGCAGCGTCGGGCCGACCCTCGATGGCCGACTCAAGCCCGAGATCACGGCTCCAGGTCTGAATGTGGCCTCCTCCCTCTCCCGCTATGCGGATCATGACAGCACTCAGATGACGGATCCTCTGACGGCCGTCTTCAGCGGTACGAGTATGGCCTGTCCCTTCGTGACGGGGGCACTGGCCCTGTATCTCGAGCAGCATCCGGAAGCGACGTTCGATCAGGTGAAGGAGGCTGTCCTTACCCATGCCCGGCACGACCTCTATACCGGAAGCGTGGGTACCCTTCCCAACCAGACGTGGGGGTACGGGAAGCTCGACATCTTCGCTGCCATGGGCGGTATCGAGACGGACGTCGCCGAAGAGAGAACGTCGATCGATATGACGGGGGTCTATCCGAATCCTGCAACGACCGAAGTGACCATCGCGATCCCTGCTGACAGACCATGGACGTCGATCCATATCGTGGATGTCACGGGGCGTACCATGGAAGAGCGGGTACCCGGTCCATCGGTGGAGTCATGCAGGTTCGACGTACGAACATGGGGCAGTGGAGCCTATTTCTATCGACTCGTGGGCAACGGTAGCGTAAGAACGGGATACTTCATCGTCCGATAGACATTCATCAGAACATGGAATCATCATGAACGACGATCGCATCCGCTGCGGATGGTGTACGGGATTCGACGACTATGTTGTCTATCACGACAACGAATGGGGCGTTCCGGTACACGATGACAATGTCCATTTCGAATTCCTGATCCTGGAGGGAGCACAGGCCGGTTTGAGCTGGTCTACCATCCTCAGGAAACGGGAAGGCTATCGCAAGGCTTTCGCCGGATTCGATCCGGTGAAAGTGGCGCGGTTCACCGATGACAGGCTTGAGAAGATCCTCCTCGACCCCGGTATCGTGCGCAATCGTCTCAAGGTCTATGGAGCGCGGAACAATGCGAAGCGATTCCTCGACGTGCAGAAGGAATTCGGGACCTTCGACGCCTACATCTGGGGCTTCGTCGGAAATGTACCCATCGTCAACTCCTGGGCCTCGCTCCGCGAAGTACCCGCTACCACGAAGGAATCCGATGCCCTGAGCAAGGATCTCAGGAAACGTGGCTTCACATTCGTCGGGAGTACCGTCATCTATGCCCACATGCAAGCTTGTGGTCTGGTGAATGACCATGTCAAGGATTGCTGGAGATATGCCGCCACCAGCAGAATGAAATAGGTCCGGTATATCTTGGGGGTGTCGAACCGGTCCGGGAACATTCGGAGTGGAATACCATCTAATCCGCTCCGGTTGTTTGATCACACTTTCCGAAAGGATCGGACATGAAAGCAATATGTACGGGAGTTCTCCTCGCTCTCGTCCTCTGTACAGCCATGGTCGCAAAGACCGACGAAAAGAACGTTCCAGCCAAGGTCGTCTCGGCACTGACGTCGAAGTATCCCAAGGCCCACCATGTGAAATGGGACAAGGAGAAGGGCAACAAATACGAAGCCACGTTCAGGGATGCCGACAGGAAACACAGTATCCTCTTCGAAGCCGATGGTACTATCGTAGAGACGGAAGTCTCCATCCCCGTCGAGGAACTGCCCGAGACCGTCCGCCAGTATGTCGCGAAGAACTACAGGAGCCAGAACATCACCGAAGCGGCGAAGATCACGGATATCGCCGGTGTCGTCACATACGAGGCTGAAGTCGGTGGCAAGGATCTGCTGTTCGATGTGAGCGGCAATCCGTTGCCCGGAAGTCGCTAGACGACGTTTCCTGACCACTACCTGGAACCGTGACCATCATCACCCTGTGCATGATGGTCATGGTTCGTTCCTTTCCGGTCATGGGATCAGGAGCGCCGTCCACGGATATCGTACCGCGCTGGGACACGTCATTCATCGCGGGTGTACGAGACTCCGCATCCGATGGGATGCCATCGATTGGAATGCATCGATGAGAAGTGCAGAAGACGTCAATGACGTATGACGAGCGTCGTTCCCATCGTGCGTTGCGATGTCGTGACGAGGAGATGATAGGTACCCGAGGCGATGTCGGCGGTCCGGAACGTCATGGTCGAGGACGTGGACATCGTTGGATCGAGGGCGATGACGGCAATCGTCTTGCCGGTAAGATCTACCAGCCATATCCTGTCGATCTGCTCGCCGATGGAAGTCCGGACCTTGATCGTTACATCGTCCACGGTCGGATTCGGATAGACGTGAAGGGATCGTTCGATCTCCCGTCGGAGCATGATCGTATCGGCCAGTGGCAGATTCGCTCGTCGTAACCTGGATCTCTGCATGTACACCGGGCTCGAACAGAATGAAGCCAGGTCGTCGGGCGTCGGTCTGACGACGCCTGCACAGATAGAGGATGGGGCGAGTGAATCGGTATGGATGAGAATGCTGGCGAAGAACTTCTCCGGACTGACCTCACCGATACGATCCGTATACCGTGAGTGCAACGTCGGTCGTATGGCAAGACGTGCCGACGTGATGGTGCAGGTATCGCGGGGCACGAACGAGAATCGGTATGGTATGGCGTTGGCGCATTCGGCATCGATATCGTCGGTGACATAGAGGGAATCGTTCACACGACGGAGTCCCGTCATACCTGCGACCTCACCACGAATCGTGAGGATGTAGGCCATGACGTTCCGGATGGGAACATCGGTACGGAATACGTGATCGTTCACCGTCTGCTGAAGGGATTCCTGCAGGAGAAGCCGACCGCTGACCGTATGCTCGCCGGTATTGATGGCAACGCTATCGTACTGGACGAGTCGTATCCGTGGGGTACGCAGGAGATTCCACAGGCCGAGCGGTGCATCGTAGAACGGTATCCGCGAAGCCAGATAATCGCTACGCAGGTCGGGGCGGGAACCCGGTGTATACGTTCCGACGTCCGCAAAGCGGTACGGACCGTAGGTGATCCTGAGCAGGGAATCGTTGCGTACGACGGACTCTACGGAACGCCATATGTTGGTGAAGAACACCGTCGTTGCCTGGTTGCACGCACATGGATCATAGGCTGTAGGGAAGTCCTCGTAGATCCACGCCCGTTCGTTGACCTCGAGAGGTGCTGCGATCGAACGGTGTTTGGTGTACCGGATATCGACGAGCATGTTCGAATCGAGCGCTTCCTCGTTCAGGGCATCGACGATCACGAACGATGGAGTCGGACCATCCGAAACGTGGATACTCATCTCACAGGAAAGAAGATCGAAGCGCTTGTCGTGCAGTTCCACGAAGTAGAACATCGGCCGGATAATGCCCGAATACCTGTTGTAGAACAGAGCCGTAACGCATGGTGTCCGAAACCGGCGATCATTACCGGGCTTGACGCCATCATGTAAACGTATCAACTCCCATCCGAGATCGGGATTCAGAACGTCGGGATCGACGATTCCGGGCAACTGCCTGTTGACGACGTCGTGTGAGGGCGCCGGGATCGAATCGATGTCGACGACGTCGATCCGGTCGCCGTGATTGATTCGTTGATATGCGTTCACGGGCCATACGGCACGACGCCAGTCGAACAGGTTCAGGGAATCACCGGGGCGGGCAACGGGTTCATCGGGGTGCGTCGTGACGGGACGTACCCATGGCTGGCATTCGTCGCCGAACGTCTGCGACCTCGCGTAGGAGGATGCGATGAAAAGAAAGCCCGATATGAGACACGTCGACATACGTGCGGCAATTGCCATGACAATCCGATCGATAGCGGTAATGACGTCGGAACGAATCCGGCCAAGATAGGGATATGCGTATGACGACACGTGTACGACGTCGATCCGGCGGAGGGCATCATCGCACGCCCCGGGGACATCATCGATGGGAACCGTTCGAGTCTTCGTATCATCGGAGCATCACGGGAGAAAGCAGAAGGAATTGAGTAGGTTCGCCGAACCGTTGGACATCACGTCATCATCATCACTTTCCGGGACGATATCATGAAACGCACAGCCACAGCCCACTGGAACGGAACGATCAAGGAGGGGAAGGGCGACATTACCACACAGAGTGGAGTTCTGAAGGCGACGCCCTATGCCTTCAATACGCGGTTCGACAACGGAGTCGGCACCAATCCGGAAGAACTGATCGGGGCCGCCCATGCAGGCTGCTTCACCATGGCTCTGAGCGCAGCGCTCACGCAGGCCGGTATCACACCAGGCAATCTCGAAACGACCGCCGAGGTGGAACTCGATGTGCCGTCGCTGACGATTACGAACATCGTACTGAATCTGAAGGCGGATCAGATCGCTGGCGTGGCCAGCGACAAATTCATGGCCATCGCGGCAGGTGCGAAAGAAAACTGCCCAGTGTCGAAGGTCCTTGCCGGGGCGACGATCATGCTCAACGTCGAGTATCGATAGGATGCGTTTCCTGTGGTTAGCGGCATGTCCGTCTGTGCTGAATCCGATCATAGGATCCAGCGTCAGGAATGTATGAACGACATGAGCGGATCCAGCATGATCTGCGGCGAGTGGAAGATGAGGAAGACGTCAGGGTCCTGTTGGCTGTCGAGTCCGGAAGCCGGGCTTGCGGATTCGCATCGCCCGATAGCGATAATGATGTCCGATTCGTCTATTGCCATCGTCAGGAGCGATATCTCACGATCGAGTCATTCCGCGATGTCATAGAGCGTCCGATCACCGACGAGATCGATCTGGCCGGGTGGGATATCAGGAAGGCGCTCGTTCTCTTCCGTAAATCGAACTCTCCGCTCCTGGAATGGCTGAACTGTCCGATCATCTACCCTATCCATACGTCATTCGCCCGGTCCCTGCGTATGATGGCGGATGAGCAGTTCTCGCAGCGAAGTAGTTTCCTGCATTGTCTCCATATGGCCGAGGGTAACCTGAAGGACTCTCTGCAAGGAGATGCGGTTCGCCATAAGAAGTACCTCTACGTCCTACGACCGATCCTCGCGATGCGATGGCTGGAGGAAGGGCGAGGTCGGGTACCGATCGAATTCGACAGATTGCTCGACGCGGGTCTCCCGGACGGATCCGTACGTGAAGCGATCGATGCCTTGCTCGTCGTGAAACAACGCTCACCGGAATCCATGGTCGGTGCCATCATCCCGGCGATACATGACTATATCGAGGGTCATCTTCCGCGGCTCCGTGCGATCGCCGATCACAAGCCGGATACGGATATCGGAATCGAGCCGTTGAACGAGCTGTTCCGCAGGACGATCGTCGACGCGTGGGCATGATGCCGATCCACGACGCTCATGAGCGATACGAATGAAGTAACGAGCCGGATATCGACGATATCCGGCTCGCTGCATGATGAGGTCCTACTTGCCTTGCTCGAGGATATCGTCCAGCCGCTGATGGGAGTCCTCCATACCCGTTTCCATACCGGACTGCACCATGCCGTCACGATCGGCCACGGACTGGAAGAGCAACTGCGTCGTGATCCTAGTCCTGTCATTCGGGAGAGCCTCGAAACGTGCGGTCTGCAGAACGACGTGGCCTTTCTCGGGCAGGCCCTCGAATTCGAAGGTCTGGATGATGCGCTCCGGCTTCTCGACTTCGTGAATGACGCCGTGGAATCCGTATTCGTTGCCGGCCGGATCCGTCTGCACGTAGCGATACGATCCACCGCTATGAGGTTCGAACTTCTCTAGGCGCATGGTGAGGAAACGCGGACCGAGCCATTGTACCAGCAACGCCGGATCGGTATAGGCGCGGAAGACCAGCTCGCGCGGTGCATCGAATTCTCTGGTGACCAGGATTTCCTGTTTGCCGGGTTCGACGACGAGTGTCGTCTCGTTCTTGCTTGCCATGATGATGTAGTTGGATGTGGATGATGATTGATCGATCCGCATGGGCGGCCGCACCGTGCGGTTCGACGTCGATGATGGTGTCCGTGACGTATGGGATATCCGACCTACTTCTTTCCTGCACGTCCAGCCTTGGTTTTCTTCTCTTTTCTTCCGGGCTTCGATGCATTGTCCTTGTGCTTCTTGCCCTTGTTCCGTCGGGGACCAGTGGCGGAAGCCACCAGCATCGGATCTTTTGCGTCAGTCTTCCCGTGTTTCTTGCGCTTCGCGTGCTTGCCGTCCTTCGTATTCTTTCCGGTCGTGTCATCGGGTACGGACATCGGGGTCTTCTTCGTGCCTGGAGGCGGAGGGACGATGGCTACGTTCTTCGCCATGCCGGTATCGTCCGGGGCTGTCTCTTCCTTCTGGAGGCGTAGCAGGACGTCGTCCAGTGCGTCGTACTGTTCGGCCCAGTGCCTGCGATAGCGTTCGATCCAGTCCGATACCTCGCCGAGCGGTTTCAGCGTCGCTTCGCAGAAGCGCTCGCGGCCTTCCTGCCTGATATGTACCAGACCGCATTCGGCGAGTATCTTGATATGCTGCGAGACGGCCGGTCGACTCATTCGGAAGTTGTCGGCGATGGAATTGAGGTTCATCGGCCTGTAGGCGATCAGGTTGATGATGTCGCGCCGTGTCGGATCGGCAATGGCCTGATAGACGTCTCTTCTCATCGTAGTCACGTCAAATAAGTAAGCAATCACTTACGAATATATGTGTAAGTAATCACTTACGCAATAGGCAAAGGAAAAGGTCGAACCCTGTCCGTGCGATGACCAGGAAGGTCAGGCACGATCTACATGCGGGAATAGGCTTGCTGCGTGCGAAAGGTGTTGCACTACCTGCGGGAACCGGACCTAGATCCGAAGAAGCATCGCAGCCTTCTTTTTGCCGGCATGGACAGCATGATCGTACGGGCTGCGGTCATCGGAGTCCCTGGCGTACGGATCCGCACCGGATTCGATCAGGAACGTGATCATCTGCGGGATACCCGTACGTGCCGCCCGCATGAGGGGTGTTCTGCCTTCATCGTCGCGCAATTCGATGTCGACGCCACGCTCGACGAGAGCGGACAGGGTACGGTAGGCGCGATACTGCACGGCATAGTGGAGGGCCTTCCAGTCATCCGGTGCATGAAACGCATCACCGCGATGCAGGAGGAGATGGAGCACGTCGAGGTGATCGTTCACGACGGCGAAGTGGAATGCGCGCCATCCTGTGCCTGGCTGACAGAACGAGATATCGGCCCCGGCTTCGAGCAGGAGTCGTGGGCCGTCGGGTCCTTTGTCCGCCCATACGGCGAGCATCAGAAGTGACATACCCTTCGTGTTGACCGAGTCGGGATCGCCACCGGACGCGAGATAGCGATGTAGAGGCTCGAGATCGCCAGACATGATCGACGTCCGCAAGGCCGCCATATCGTCTGCCGGAGCATCCATGATGGTCAACCTCGAAGCAGGTGGATCAGATATGCATGGAGATCGTCGGATGGATCAGGATCCTGCTTCCTGCGAATCTGGCCAGACCGACATGACGTCGGCCTGGCCAGATAGTCCGATCGTTGGTCCTCGTCAATGGACGACGATCATCCTCGTGCTGAGAACGATCTTTCCTTCCTGATGGCACAGGACGGTATAGATACCGGATGGAAGACCCGAGACATCGATAGTGATGGCGTCACGCGAAGCATGCGCCGACGCGCGGACACGTCCGAGACCGATGTCGTGGATATCGACGTCGATACGCTCGCCGTCGATGTTCTCCGGCAGTGATATCGTACATGACGTATGGGATGGAGTCGGATACACGGGAACATGATTCGATACATTCTCCGCGACCGATGACGTACCGCCCGCTGGATTCGTGATCGTGAAGGTTCCGCGAAGCGGGTGGCCGACGCCGACGTAGTGCATGAAGACCTTCGTCGGAGACACGGTCATCATATTCCGCGCGGCTCCATGACCTGCGGGATACGTCGTCGTGCCCAGTTGCCGCCACTCCGTCGCATCGGGAGTGAGATAGTAGGTACCGACGCTACCACCGAACGGCACGGCGACGGCAAAGGCCGTTCCTTCGGACGAGGTGAGATCCTGGACAGTGGCGGGCAATGTCGCGGCCACGGGAAGACCGGAGATCGTTGCCCACCCGTTGTCCGTGAGCCGCCAGGTACCCATCGTACCGCTGGCGACTACCGTGCTGCCCGAGAAGCCGAGATGATTGGGCTTCCCACCGAATCCCGGAAGATCCGACAACGCCGTCCACGTGATGCCGCCATCCGTCGACCGTGCTGCACCGCCGACACCTGCAACGACCCAATGGTCACCGTCCGCTGCGAAGTCGACCATGTTCGAAACGGATGCCGGCACCGTTCGCTCCGCCCATGTCAGACCGGCATCGGTACTGACGAAGACGCTGGACCGATTGCTGACCGCGATCAGTTCGCCCCCGTTCACGGCGAGTTGCGTGATCGTCCCGGAGGGCAGGGTGATGTCGCCTACGCGCGTGAAGGCGTCGCCTCCCGAAGCCGACCTGAAGATACCGACGGTCGCACCGGGAGCGGGTCCGACGGCATAGATGCTTCCGTCCGACTCGATCACGGCATAGACGTTGCCCGGCATGCCGTGCGGGACGTCGGACCATGTCGCCCCTTCATCCATCGAGCGCCGTACCGTATCCCCGTCGTACATGAACAGTCCTTTGTGTGTCCATGCGAGTTTGGTGGTCACACCCAGTGATGTCGAAGAAGCCAGCACCCAGTCCTGGCTGTGGGCAGTATGTACGATGAGCACGAAGCAGAAGACGAGTACCGTACGAAGCAACATGCGAATTCTCCTGTTGGAAGTGATGAGGGAACCTCAACATCGTCGATACGCTCCATCCGTATCCTACTACCATTCTACTACGGAGGGTCGCCGCAAACAGCCACAATCTATGTCGTAATCCCACCCCGGCAAGGTGGAACGATGTCGGTAGGTTCGAATCATGACGACTGCACCATCATTCATCATTCCTGCAAGGGAACCATCATGGAAAAGATCGTAACGCACCTGTGGTTCGACGACACGGCCGAAGAAGCGATGGCCTTCTATACATCCATCTTCAAGAATTCCAGAATCGTCAGTGTCTTCAAGGGCAAGGCGCCGATGCCGGACGGCTCGATCGGAGAGCTCGTCTACGGAATATTCGAACTGGAAGGAAGGACGTTCTTCGCACTGAATGGCGGCCCGATGTTCAAGTTCACACCCGCCATCTCGCTCTACGTCAATTGCGATACACAGGAAGAGATCGACGAGTTGTGGAACAAGCTCCTCGCGGGCGGTGGAAAACCGATGGACTGTGGATGGCTGGAGGACAAGTTCGGTCTGGCATGGCAGATCGTGCCCTCCGTCCTGGAACGGCTCACAGACCTGTCGGATCCGGACAGGTCGATGCGCGTCATGCAGTCCCTGATGGGGATGACGAAGATCGATCTTGTCGCGCTCGAGCGAGCCTACGACGGAAAGTGACGGTCGATGCGCAAGTGGTTCAGTCAGGCCGGATATCCATGCGGCGTCCGGCCTGCGTCGTTCGTATGCGTGACGGTTATGGGTGCTGACGACTGTACTTGTTACGGTAGTCGACCGGCGTGAGTCCGGTGATCCGTTTGAAGATCTGGCGGAAGGTCTTCGTATCGGAGTAGCCGACGTCGTACATCACTTCCGCGACCTGCTTGCTGCCCTGTTCGAGCTGCTTCTTCGCCACCTCGATCTTGACACGCTGGATGTACTCGTTCACCGTGTTACGCGTGGCATTCTTGAATCTTCGCTCGAAGGAGCGTCGTCCGATAGCGACGAGGTTCGCCAGTTGATCCACCGTCAGACGTTCCTGATAGTTCTCCTCGATGAAGTCCTGGGCCTTCCGGACATGTTCGTCGCCGTGCCGCGTCTGCCCGCGGAACATGATGAAATGCGATTGCGACGTACGGTCGATGTCGATGGCGAAGACCTTGGCAGCGGTGATGGCCGTCTTGCGATCCGTGTAGCGTTCGACGAGATAGAGCAGGAGATTCCAGTACGAGTTGGCCCCGCCGCTCGTATACAGTCCATGATCCTCGGTGATGATGCGGTCGTCCACGAGCGTGACGTCCGGGAACATGATCCGGAAGTCGTTGGCTGTCTGCCAATGCGACGAGCATTGCCTGTTGTCCAGCAATCCGGTCGATGCCAGAAGGAAGGCACCGATGCAGAGGCTGGCCACTTCGGCCCCGTTGCGGTACTGATTCACGATCCATGGATACAGGCTGCGGTTCGCCTCGATCGCCTCGTGCAGGTCGCCCGTGATGGCAGGGACGAAGACGAGGTCCGTCTTCTTCACGTCGTCGATCAGCGTATCGACGTTGACGGTGAATCGGCTGTCGTGCAATTCTACCTGTCTGGTGGTACCGACGAGATGGATGTCGAACAGCGGCGGATGTCCGCTGTCCTGCAGGAAGCCGTTCACCATCGTGAGCATGTACCGCGGATCCTCCACGGCGGCGAGAACGGCATGCTGCGGAACGAGAATGCTGACGTGTTTCATGCGACAAACCTAACGATAATGACATTGTCGCGATCGACCCTCAGGATCGTCGCAAAGCAGGACTCCTCACGATGGCCGGCACGGATAGATTCGCAGCATCGCTTCCTGCGACGAATCATCTATGACGAGGACAGAATGAAACGGCTCATACTTAGCGTGAACGTGACACTGGACGGATACATGGCCGGACCCGACGGCGAACTGGACTGGCATTTCGATTACTGGAATCCGGAGATGTCGGCCTATGCCGATGCGCAGTTGCAGACCGTGGACACCATCATCGTCGGCCGCACGACCTACGAAGGTATGGCCCAGTACTGGCCCGGCGCCGCATTGGACCCATCCATCGGCAGCAAGGACAGGTTGTTCGCCGAACGTATGAACGCATTGCCGAAGATCGTCTTCTCGTCCACGCTCCATACGCTGTCCTGGAACAATGCCCGCCTGGCCACGTACGATGTCGCCGGTGAACTGGCCCGGCTCCGGAACGGTCCGGGACTGGACATCATCATGTGGGGCGGCGTACGCCTCGTGCGGTATTGCATCGAGCACGACCTGATCGACGAATACAGGATATGGACGGCACCGTGCATGCTGGGTGGCGGGCAGCGGCTCTTCCCGAAGGGCATCGCCTTCCGTCCGTTGCAGCATCTCGAATCCAGGGTCTTCGGCAACGGCGTCGTACTGACGTGCTTCGCATCGGTGACGAACTGAGCGCCGATACCTCGTGCGTGCCGTGCGAATCGGATCCGGACGGTTCGTCGACAAGGTGGCATATTCGTGCGTCCGATGTTCCGACGACGGAACATGTCCGATGGAGATGCGGGGGTGTGTCATACGTATGGCCTGCAAGCAGGACGCTCCGGTACTGTCGCCGACGATGACGGGAATATCTTTTCATGACGATGATACGATACGGTGTCTATGAGCGCTACGATGAAGGCTACTCGTAAGGAATGGATCGGCCTGGCAGTGATCGCCCTGCCGTGCCTGCTGTATTCCATGGATCTCACCATCCTCAATCTGGCCCTGCCTGCCATCAGCGCCGATCTCCATCCCTCGGCATCGCAGATCCTGTGGATCGTCGATATCTACGGCTTCATGGTCTCGGGGTGGCTGATCACGATGGGAACGCTCGGCGACATCATCGGCCGACGCAAGCTCTTGTTGATAGGCGCCGCACTGTTCGGCCTCGCTTCCATCGCCGCGGCCTTCTCCGATTCGGCTGCCATGCTCATCACCATGCGAGCCCTGCTTGGCGTCGCGGGTGCTACGGTGGCTCCATCCACGCTGTCGCTCATACGGAACATGTTCCATGACGACAAGGAACGGACCTTCGCCATCTCGATCTGGATCACGAGCTATTCCGTCGGTGGGGTACTGGGGCCACTGGCCGGCGGTCTGCTTCTCGAACACTACCACTGGAGCGCCGCCTTCCTCGCCGGCGTTCCGATCATGCTCCTTCTGCTGGTGACGGGTCCATACCTCCTGCCGGAGTACAGGAATCCCGATGCGCAGCGTCTGGACATTCCAAGTACGCTTCTGTCCATCACCTCCATCCTTAGTCTGGTCTATGCCCTGAAGTCCACGGCAGAACACGGTATGTCGATCCTGGCCGCTGCCGTTCTCGGAGCGGGAGTGATCCTGGGCCTGGTCTTCCTGCGTCGACAACGGCACATTCCCGTGCCGATGCTCGATCTGAAGCTGTTCCGGTCACGCTCCTTCACGCTCTATCTCGCGGCATACATGCTCTGCTTCTTCTGCATGTTCGCCGTCTTCGTCTTCCTGTACCAGTATGTCCAGCTCGTCTGCGGACTCACTCCACTCGAGTCGGGAGTCTATACTCTACCTGCCTTCATCCTGTCCATCGTGGGTTCCCTCGGTGTGTCGCATATGCTGCGATGGTTCTCGGTGCGGACGCTCATGGTGGGTGGACTGCTCATGGCGACCACGGGAGTCGTTCTGCTTCTGTTCGCCGGAGCGGACGGCGATATCGCTCTCGTCGTCACGGCACAGTCGTTCCTGGTCTTCGGCATCACACCGTTCGCCGCGCTCGCCACCGACAGCATCGTGGGATCGGCACCTGCCGAGCGCTCGGGTGCCGCGGCCGCTCTCTCCGAAACGTGTGCCGAACTGGGCGGAGCCATCGGCATCGCCGTGCTCGGTAGCCTCGGTATGATCGTCTACCGCACACAGGTCATGGCGCATCATGGGCTGCCCGCTGCGACAGCGCATTCGCTGAACGAGGCGATGGCGGTGGCGAAGACCGTCGAAGAACCATTGGCCTCGTCCATACGGACGATATCGTCCGCCGCCTTCACGGAAGCGCTGCAGACGATCGCCGCCGTCGCGACAGCCTTACTCGGTCTGTGCGCCATCGTCATCTACTTCACCAGCAAGCGCACGACGTCGATGTCGATGGACGTGGTGGAACAGCATGAGTGATGCCCCGCACGACGATCGGTGGAAACCGGCGCATCGACAGAATCCACACCCGTTGTCAATGATCGGACAGGAAGAACGATGGTCCACATCACCGGAAGCAAGGACTGCGGGAACTCGCCGAAAAATCTGTTCGCACAGGACGTCGCCATCGCATTGGAAACAGGCGAGATTCCGACGGGAATGCTGAGCGACGACGTCGTCTGGCATGGTCGTGCCACCGGGCTCATCGAGGGGATCGCCGCCGTTCGCCAGACCATGGCGAAACGGCCGGCCGTCCAGTCCCTCGTGATCGATCATGCGATCTCGCACGGCAAGGCAGCCATGGCCAATGGCATCGCGACGTTGACCGATGGTACGATCCGGCGCTTCAGTCACGTCTTCGATTTCACGAGCGCCAAGGGCAACTGCGTGGCGACGATCACCAGCTATTTCGTGAATCGACGAAGGGAAGAATAGCGTCGTTCCTGTGATATCGTACGTCGTGCAGCCGATCCGGTATTGTGGTATGCTGCGATTCTGTACTATGTTCGCGCAGTACAGGATCCGTAGAACAATACATACATCCGATGAGATATATCACCGCACTGTCGCTTCTCTCCTTGCTGAATATCGCCTGCAGCAATTCAGCGTCGGCACCGGACACCACGAAGACCATGCCGGACGGCGACGCGCGGTTCAAGATCCGCATCGTCGAACTCATTCCCTACGTCAACGATGACGGTGACAGCGCCGTCGAACGGTGGACGATCAGGAACTTCGACGACAAGTCCGTGGATATGCGGGGCTGGACGGTCGTCGATTCCGAAGCGGTACGCAGCTACACGTGGGCGATGGACGGACTCGGGACGCTCGCTCCAGGCGAAGCGAAGCAGTACGTCAGCAGCGTGAATGCTCAACTGAACAACAACGGGGACGACGTGCAACTCCGCTCACCCGGTGATACCGTCGTACAGAGGATAGTGTTCGGAAAACTCACCGTCGGCCAGGTGATCCGTCCGTGACGATCACGGACGTTCCCACCGCGCAAGCGCCACGAGCAGCCATCCGAGAAGGAGGAACAGGCCTCCGAGGGGAGTGACGGCACCGAGCCACGATTGCTGCGTGAGAGCCATCGTGTAGAGCGACCCGCTGAACAGCACGATGCCGGTCAGAATGCATCGCCATGCCCAGACCACCCGCGTACCACCGCGCGATCCTGCCATCGCGAGGACGGTGAGGACGACGGCATGCAGCAGATGATAGAGGACGGCTGTCTCCCAGTGTCCGAGCTCGCCGCGTGCCGCGACGTAGTCGTGAAGACCGCCGTGGGCGCCCGAGGCGCCGCAGACGACGGCGATGAAGCCGAGAAGGGCGGAGATACGGATGTGAAGACTGCTCATGAGGGCCGTCCATGCTGTGGAACCAATACAAACATAACACCTGCGTTTTTCGGTATTATCGTATCCGTCGCATATCGAATGCGGCCCGGCGCGATCGTGCATCCGGTATCGTGAGAACCAACGAACGGAGGAACCGTGATCAAGGGAATGCATGGTATGTTCTATTCGTCGAAGGCCGCGGAACTACGCGCCTTCCTGCGTGATGTGCTGCAACTGCCCGCCGTCGATATCGGAGACGGGTGGCTCATTCTGACGCCACCGGAAGCCGATCTGGGAGTGCATCCGACGGACCGACCGGAACCGCCCTCGGGTACGGCGGACATCTCCTTCTACTGCGACGATATCGAAGCCACCGTCGCCGACCTGAAGACCAGGGGAGCCGAATTCACCGGTCCCGTCGAAGATCATGGCTACGGCTTCGTGATCTACATGCGGGTGCCGGGCGATTTCAACATCCAGTTGTATCAACCCAAATACGGCAAATGACGATGGAGACTCCCTCCACCGACATCTCGATACGCGATGTCGAGGATCGTGACATCGCAGCCATCACCGATATCTATGCCGAGAACGTCCTGAACGATACGGCGTCGTGGGAATACGATCCTCCTGGAATGGAAGAGATGCGCCGACGCATGGATGCCATCGTCGATGGAGGCTATCCGTATCTGGTCGCGACGTCGAACGGAACGGTCGTCGGCTACAGCTATGCCAGCGCCTATCGCACGCGCATCGGCTATCGGTACGTCGTGGAGAATTCCGTCTACATCCATCATGAGGCCCGTGGCCGCGGTGTGGGGCGCCTGCTCATGGAACGACTCATGCACGAATGCACGGTCCGCGGCTACAGACAGATGGTGGCCGTCATCGGCGACAGTGCGAATGTGGCGTCGATCCGCATGCACGAGACTCTCGGATTCCGTCACGTCGGTCTGCTTCCTGCCATCGGCATCAAGTTCGACCGCTGGCTGGACAGCGTGATGATGCAGCGGGAACTCGGCCCGTGAGGTTTGGTATGAAGTGCCGAATCGTGATTTTTATCGTCCGCACATGACGACGGACGGCGTCCATGGATCGGAGTCGACACATTCGGACCGCATGCATCAATGAAGAGAATACTCCTTGTCGAAGACGAACTTCACGTCGTAGGCTTCATCACGAAAGGTCTGGCCGAGGAAGGATACGAGATCTCGGTAGCCCTGGATGGGGCCACGGGTCTCGGCATGGCCATGGCCGATCCGTACGATCTGGTCATCCTCGACATCATGCTGCCCGATATGAACGGTCTCGACGTCTGCAAGCAGATCCGGACATCCGGCAGTACCGTGCCCATCCTCTTCCTCACCGCACTGAGTACGGCCGAGAACGTCGCACATGGGCTGAACGTCGGCGCTGACGACTACCTCGTGAAGCCTTTCAAGTTCATCGAATTGCATGCGCGCGTGAAGGCACTGCTCAGGCGCATGGATACCATGGTCGATGCACGCAACGTCACGACGGATGTCTACACGCTCGCCGACCTGGTGGTGGACGACCGGGCGAAGACGGTGAAGAGAGGCGACGTCCAGATCGGTCTCACGGCGACGGAATACCGACTGTTGCTGGCGTTGATACGCAGCAAAGGCATCGTGCTCTCGCGAATGGATCTGCTGGAAAGCGCCTGGGACATCAACCATAGCGTAGGAACGAACGTCGTGGACGTCTACATCAACTATCTGCGGAAGAAGCTCGAGAAGGGCAATTCCGTACGATTGATACATACGGTCATCGGCATGGGCTACGTACTGCGGGAGGCATGATGGCCAGGATAACGACCAACACCAAGATCGCTCTTCTGCTCTTCGGCTCGAGCCTGACGACGCTCCTCATCTTCGCCGGGGCCATCTACTACTTCCTCGACAAATATTCGTACGCCGACTTCTACAAACGACTGGAAACGCGAGCGACGATCGCAGCTCGGTACAATCTCGAGCTGGACACACAGAGCGCCGAAGCCGTGCGGATCCTGCGTACGCAGTACCTGGAGAGGCTCTCGCACGAACGGGAGTATATCCTCCGTGCCGTGTCGGAAACGGAACTGGAGGGAATCGCCATGCGCGAAGGGATTCCCGTATCCTTCCTCCGTACCATATGGCGCGACGCCAGGGCCACGCACAAGGAAGGCGACACGTTCTATGCGGGAGTCAGGCACGACAGGGGAGCGGAGCGATACATCGTCATCATCTCCGCCGACAACTACTTCTCGTCCCATCACCTTTCCTTCCTGCGTACGATCCTGTTCGGCAGTATCGTCTTCGTGGCCCTGATCACGGCGGGGCTCTCCCTCTACTTCTCCCGGCGGATCTTCTCGCCGATCAAGGACATCACCGACAAGGTGAGGAAGATCAGCACGGACAACATCCATCTCCGTCTCGAACATGCGGAGGGCAACGACGAAATCAGCGAGCTGTCGTCCACCTTCAACGATCTCCTCGACCGGATCGAAACGGCGTTCGAAACGCAGAAGAACTTCATCAGCAATGCTTCGCACGAACTCGGGACTCCGTTGACGGCCATCATCGGCGAAGCCGACGTGGCACTGCTGAAGCCGCGGACGGCCGATGAATACAGGGACGTCCTGAAAAGTATTCTGGAACAGGCCGACCGCCTCGACCAGATCACGAAGTCCCTTCTCTTCCTCGCGCAGGCGGGGTACCGCGGCAAGGTTGCATCGTTCGAACGGCTTCGTATCGACGAACTCGTATGGCAGGCGAAGGAGACGATCGACCGGATCGATCCCCAGAACGACATCCACATCGATTCCAGTCTCTTCCCCGAAGACCCCATGAAACTCAAGGTCCAGGGCAACGCACAACTTCTCCATCTCGCCGTGGCCAACATCCTGGGCAATGCCTGCAAGTACTCCCACAACAAGCCTGTCCTCGTCAGCATCGCCGCAAGCGACGGGCACGTCGTCATCGTCGTGAAGGACGAAGGCGTAGGCATTCCGGATGCCGAACAGCAGTTCATCTACGATCCGTTCTTCAGGGCGTCGAACACGACCTACTTCGACGGCTACGGCATCGGTCTGCCACTGGCCCGGAATATCGTCCGCCTGCACGACGGCCAGCTCGACGTCCTGTCGGTCGTCAACGTCGGTACGACCGTGCGCATCAGATTGCCACTCGGATAGGCCACCTTCCCGGCATTCCTCACCGTGGTTTCATATTCTAATCCGGCTCTAAGACCATTCTAACCGCATACCAATACGGCGGTCGGACCTTTGCGGCATCATACTTCAGCACGAAGGACATGCATGCCGAGATCGATACTCATCCCCATCGATTTTCGTATCGAATCGCTCAATACGTTGAAGTTCGCATTGAGTCATCATGCAGACCAGGACGTCGTCGTCGTTCTCGTCTATGCCGTCGCGCTGACGATGTCCATCACCGATCTCCTCTTCTATTCGCGGGAGCGCATGAGAACTGCGTACTCGACGCCAGCCTTCGAAGAAGCCCTGGCCATCCTGAAGAACAAGCATGCGTCGATCGTGAAGCGGATCGTCGTGGAGCCCTTCCATGGTGTGACGCAGAGTGCATTCGCCTCGTTCATCGAAGCGCGTTGCGTCGAGGAAGCCTATGTGCCGCGCCGCTACAGGCTTGCCGTCATGGAACGGGGCTTCGACATCCTGCCGTACATACGCAAGAGCGCTCTATCCGTCCATGAAGTGGATTGGGACATCCGCTCCGACGCCTGTGGCCGCGACGATCTCGATTCGCTGTTCAGCAACACGCCGGGACTCGATCCGGTATGAATCCGACGACGTTACCGATGATGTCACCGGTCAGGTCGAAGCTCTTCCTCATGGGCGAAGCATCGACGACATCGTAGACAAGGGCACCACCCTCAGGACAGGGCACCATCGGCTTGGGAGGCTGGTGATGTCCGGAATGACGCGATACCTTCAGCGGGGGTATCGCGTTATTCGTTATTCCCTCGCCACCTTCGTCAGCCAGTTCCGCAGGTTGAAGACGTTCGTGGGCATGGCACCGATATCCGCGAGGAGTTCCTTGCGCCGTGTGGCCATCTGCTTGTTGAACGGCTTCGTCCTGATGGTGATGAGGCGCGGCACGAGCTTGATGAAGTCCTTCAGCGCATCCATGTAATAGGGTGTGAGCGTCTTCTCCTTCTGCAGATAATGGCGGAAGGTGTCACATGCCGCAAGCGCCTGCTCGTACATCCCCGCTCTGTAGAGGCATGAAATGGTATAGGCACGGACCTGGACGTTGCAGATGGGAGAGGCGATGGAGCTCTGGGCGAACCAGCGCAGGGCTTCGTCGTCATGCCCGGCGCACATGGCGAGGAAGCCCTCGCCGAAGGCGACGACATCCGACCGTACGTCATCCTGAAGGGCCGGAGCGAAGCGCCTCATGTAGTCCCGGGCCCAGGCGTCCTCACCGCTCATGCCGGCCAGACGTACGACGTAGATGAAGTCCGGAAAGAGAAGATTGCCTTCCTGCATGTAGCCCAGAGCGATGTTCTCCTGCATGAGGAGCCACGCTTCCCGGAAATACCGCTCGTCGCCTTCCAGATTGATCTGTGCCGAGCAATAACCGGTGAGATGAAGGTGGGTCATGTAGGCATCCATGTAGTCCAGACGCTCCCGGTGCTCCTGGAACAGTGACACGAGCTTCTGGAAGGCTTCGTGGGATCGATGCTCCTCGAGTTCGTAGACGGCCAGCAGGACCTGTACCACGGGCGCGCTGGCGAGGCCGTCGTTGTCACGGAGGAATCGTACGATATCCGGTGCCATATGGAGCCGGAAGGGAGCGTCGTTGCTGTGACGCTCGTGCTGCATGAGGGTATACAGGCGGAGGAGACGGATCGACATGATCTGGAGAACGGCGTCGAGCTGGTCCTGCAGGATGATCCTGTTCGTCGTCGGCCGCACGAGCGTTTCGTAGATCGACTCCTCCTCCGCAAGACGCCATAGCAACTCGTACGAGAAGTCGTCCAGGACGGGTCGTGCGCCGATCTCCTTGCGCGTCTTCGCGACGAAGGCCTTGAATTGCGCATGCAGACGCCGCGATCGGAGGATGGAGGCCTTCGACCAGGTCATCACCATGCGCATCTGCATG
Organism: Candidatus Kapaibacterium thiocyanatum; assembly: GCA_001899175.1. NCBI lineage: Bacteria > Pseudomonadati > Bacteroidota > Eximiradiia > Eximiradiales > Kapaibacteriaceae (SeqCode) > Kapaibacterium (SeqCode) > Kapaibacterium thiocyanatum (SeqCode). Next base: position 83,793 of record MKVH01000008.1, read on the forward strand.
GCCACCTCGTCGTCGGTGTGGAGCAGGGCGATGTAGTTCATCGCGAGGGCATGCAGGTCGGACAACCGGTGACGGAATGCGTGGTAGTCGTAGGCTTCTCCCGGAAATGCCTTCGTATGGATCTCTTCGTCGCCAGGCCCGCCATCGAACGGATGGAAGTCGCCGAGCACCCTGCAGAGATCGGTCAACGCCTGGTTCTTGTTGTAGAACGGTGAGGCCACGTAGTCGACGAACCGTCCCATCTCCTTCGTCGTGAACGTCCTGAGCAACTGAATGAGTTTCGGATCACGCATCGGCGAAAAACCCGGAATAGTTTCCAAAGCGTAGGGAGAATCCATACCCAAATTAGGGCTTCGCAACTACAGCGTCGATTATTCCGGAGTGACAGTGAAGAACCTGATGACTGCCCTGCTGGTCGTATTGACCGTATTCACCGCCCGGGCAGCGGAAATGGACACGGTGAGGTTCACGACGCGGTCGAACAACGGACCCGAGAAAGACTACGTGATCACGGACGGTACGCGATGGAGCGTCGATGCAGGAGGAACACTTCGCGTGACGGCCATCACCGATTCCTCCGCACAGGGATTGCTCTACATGGAGCTCGTCATGCCGGGCTTCGGTACCAGATCGTCGGGAGACTTCGGCCTGACGTCGACCACCACGTGGAAGTACGGTCATAACACGGGTCAGATCGTGATATGCCAGAGCGGCCGCATCACGATATCGGAGATCGATACCGCGACGAACAGAATGAACGCAACCTTCCAGTGGTCGGGCAAGGCGACGCTGCCGAGCGGCGTCATCCTCAACTCGACGATATCGAAGGGGTCGGTCAGCATCCGTCGTACGCCGCAACTCGCACATGACATCCTTCCGAAGAACGGTGTGAAGTGGCGTCCGGAAGAACGGGTGAAGCTCACCGTCCTCACGCGCAAGGACAAGTCGCAACAACTGGTCGGCAACGCCGACGTGAAGATCGTCCTTCCGCCGGGAATCTTCGAAGACATTCCGACGACGAAGACGTCCGACGGTAACGGCAGGGCCGAATGGCTGCTGAAGGTCAAGGACGATGCCGAGGGCGGCGATTACAGGATTCTCGTCTCGTCGAAGAAGCAGGGCTTCGACGACAGCCGTCTGGATACGTTCAAGTTCAAGGTGGATTCCACACTGCGATTCTACTACGGCAAATGCGCCGGGGTCCCGTTCATCGAATTCGATGCCGGTATAGGGGAGAAGTGGAAGGATGGTGGGGGAACCACGATCACGTCGACCGGAACGATCAGGATCAATCAGTTGCTGACCATCGACGGCAGGGTGGACATCGATACGATCGGTGGCGGAGTGAAGTTCTCCGGCGACGGAAAGATCTCGATCCCCGCCGTCTATATCGATGGACGGTTCCAGGACTTCGTCTTCTACGACGGCGCCTTCAGCTTCCCGTCGCTCGGATGCGACGCCATGATCGACTTTCTCGCCGTGCCCATCGCACAGCAGATGGCGGGCTCGAAGCTGAAGGAACTCAAGCTCCGTCTGCTCGGCGATTTCTCGCAGTCAGCAGGTGCGGCGATGTCGGTGACGATCGAGGGTGGCCGCAACATGGCCGAAGGCTGTAACGATGCGCTGCCCTTCGGTACCGTATGGCTGCCCAACAAGAAGCAGTCGTTCACCGGTGAAGTGCGGATCCTGGACAGTCTCGGACAATGGTATCTCGGCTTCACGGCGAAGGCGTCGAACGTCATGATGGGACCGAGCATCTGCGTCAAGGAGATGTCGGCTTCCTACGACGGTGCGAAGTCCGAATTCACGCTTGCAGGCAAGGCGAAGACGCCGCTGTTCGAGGAGATCGGCGCGTCGGTGACGTTCAGGAGCGGAGAGCTGAACAAGTTCTCGGGAAACTTCCGGTTCGACGGATGTACACCCATTCCCGAAACGCCTGCATGCTTCAAGGGCGGCAGCGTTTCCGTGGAGAATCTTTCCATCGGCAATCCGTTCAGGATGCAGATCGCCTCGACGTTCCAGATCTATGGCGAGCCCGATCTTCTGGAACTGGAGATACAGGGTGGACTGGAATCGCCACCCAATACGATCCGCGCGACGGGAATTCTCCGGATGCTCAACGTACCCTCGGTGTCCGCCACCAAGCCCTGGCAGATCGAAGGCAGCGGGTCGCGCATGTTCTCGCTGGACAACTACACCCTTGCCGACAGCGGCACGCTGAAGGCGCTGCATCTCGGCGGTGACTACTTCATCGATGCGAAATACACGACGAAGATCGGTCTCAAGCCCGACGTCTTCATCTCGTGCAGCGGCAGTGCCACGACGAAGTTCCCTGCGATGGATCCCGCGAAGGCGAAGCAGATGGGAATGCTCGGACGGTTCATCAACGGCTATGCGCCGGTACCCATCGGTACGGCGGACTTCAGCATGATGATCACCATGGAAGGCGAGCGATACCTTTCGGCGAATCTCGATTTCCGCAACGCAGGCGGAACGCTCGTGCCGGAGATACGGGACGCGATCCGTGCCATCGGCAAGGGATCCATCTACGTCGATTTCCGCAAGCTTCCGTCGCCATCGGCCATCGTCGTCGATGCGGGAATCGCCAACGTCCTGAACGGACTCTTCGGCGAGTTGCGAGGCATTCCCCCGGGCAAACCGTCGGAGAGCGTTCAGGCAGGCGTCGGAACGTTCGTCATCGCAGAAGGCGAAACGGAGCTGATCGTCATGTCGTCGACCACGACGCCTCCGGCCGACGTCAAGCTGCATACGCCGTCGGGCACCGAACTCACGGTATCCGATCCGTCCAGGGGAATCCACAGGGTCATGTCACCGGATGGTGAAGTCGTCCTTTGGGTCATCAGGAATCCCGCACCGGGAACATGGAGTGCCATCCAGCCGCAGGGCAGGACGGGGGACAGTATCATGGCGGGTGTGACGCGGACGTATCCCGATCTCGTGCTGACTGCGACGCAGTCCGGAACGTCCATCGACGTATCGTGGAATGCCGCCGACTATCCCGCGGATGCGCGCATCGCCATCAGCGCCGATCAGGACGAAGCCGGAGCCGGGGCGGGAGGAACGGGCCGGATACTCTATACGGGAGCGGCCAGCGTATCGCCCGTCCGCATTCCGCTTTCGGACAGCAATGCCCCGTGCTCCTTCAGGATCGGTGCCAATCTGCTGGGTCGTGGAGTGAGCAGGCAGGCGACCGCCGAAGGTACCTTCACGAATACGAAGGACTACCTCACGCCTCCGTCCAACGCACGTGCGACGACCGATCGTCGGGGCGTCACCACGATATCATGGAGTCCGATCGACAACGGCTTCGTCAGTGGCGTCGTCGTCTATCGTGTTGACGCTGGTCGTCATGACGTCGTGACTTCCGCCTATGGCTACGAGACGTCCTTCACGTTCACGATGGAGGATCCGGAAGGCGCCGTACTCAAGATCGCAGCCGTCGATGCGAAGGGACGTACGGGCTGCATGGGCGACGCCATCGATGTCGTCACGGACGTCCGGGAAGTCGAGCATCGCGGCGAAGGCATGTCGATATGGCTGGCCCCCAATCCTGCATCGGACCGGATGACGGTGCGTACGACCAATGAAGCTGCCATCGTCGATTACAGGCTCGTCGACATCATGGGGAACGTCGTTCTCGTACAGCGAGGTTCCGGTACCGGTGGTACGACGCTCGACCTGCATGGTCTTGCGACGGGAACCTATGTGCTCATCGCCCAGGTGGGAGAGAAGTATGTAGCAAGCACGGTGAGGGTCGTGCGCTAGCTAGGAAGAAACCATCACCTCGTAGTAGTGCTGTTGCCGATCCCGGTCATGGGGCTGTGCCTGTGGTCGGGATCGTCGTATAAGTAGTACGGATCAAAAGGTTCGCTTGTCTCCGTTGTCTAGTGTTAGGCATGAGCGGCAGACTCTTCCGTATTGATACCATCGGTGTTGAATAAAGAGATGGTGACATGCTTGGCATTCACGGACAATCGGCATCGGATGAAAACGAAAATCGTTCTTTATACCCCATGTAGTAGGAAGTACACTAACCAGTAGTCGTTCCACATCAGCGCGGAGATCATAAGTGATAGCCTGCTGTTGAACACGATGGAGTATTGACGCATTAACATGGATCGAAGAATGGGCGGCTTCACTATGCCCGGGCACACTGCCAATAGCTATCGCATAGTGTGGTATCTCAATTGTTCCATCAGTGTCTGCTGCTCCTAGAAGTTCTTGCTTGGCACAGTGGATTGGGATGTCAGATGATGCAAGCACTGCTCGAGTATCTTGAATCGTTTGACCTGTACTGTCCGTGAATACGAGAGGCTCTCCGATGAATAGATGTGCCACTGCACATCTGTAAAATCCGAGTCGCTGATACTTCTTCAACTGGCCAATCAAAGAGGATTGTTTCTTTGGGTTCAGCTTACTTGAGGAGATCCTGTTTCCTTTTCCAGCAAGTGTTGTTTTGACTTCTAGAAGTAGCATCCTACTATAGTCATAGGTCAGTTCTGTCAATCCATTCTCGTAACCAGTATCACGCATTCTGCACGGTAGCAGAAGCAAGTCAATGTCGCCATTCACAGGACAGGAAGGATTGATACTTTCGAACCTGATGTCTGTTATGAGAACGTGGTTCTCAGGATGTATGTTATGCCGTCCTGCGATGTGAGAAGAGAGGCCTTGTTGCCCATATGGAGTAAGAAACAAGCGCTCGATAGTCTCACGCTCGCGTTCGGTGCCTTTCAAGAAATAGAGATGTTGATTCTTTTCCATATTGAATTGGTATATATGGCATATCCTACGGGTCTGTAAGATAGCTTATAGTAGTACTTGATGACGAGCCATGACATTGCAGGTTCGCCAAGAGATAGTACTCACAGTTGGACCACCACATTCCCCACCTTGAATCCCTTCTCCACGTATCGGTACGTCTCGACGATATCTTCGAGCGCCGTGTAGCGGTCGATGAGTGGACGGAACTTCGAGGTCGCGACGAGCTCGCGGAGATAGTTCACGTCGTCCTTGCTGATGGTCGGCAGGGGGAACAGCAGGCGCTTGCCGCCAGCCAATGGGGTGAAGAGGGCGAACAGCGGATTCTGAAGATACGGTCCGAGTTCGGTGGACATGTAGATGCCGTGTTCCTCGAGCAGGGGTTTGCACTTCGCCCAGGTACTCTTGCCTACGGCATCGAAGACGACGTCGAAGCGATCGCCGAGCGTCGTGAAGTCCTCCCTGCTGTAGTCCAGTACCCTGTCGGCGCCGAGCGAACGCACCAGTTCGACATGATCCGGACCGCATACGGCAGTGACGGTCAGCCCCATGACCTTCGACAACTGGATGGCCGCGGACCCGATCGCTCCCGTACCGCCATTGACGAGAATGGTTTGTCCCGCCTTCACCTTCGCCGCACGCAGGTTGCATAATGCATAGTGTGCGCCTTCGGTGATCGGAGCCGCTTCGGCATACGACAGTCCGTCGGGTATCGTCGCGAACGCATCCGAATCCTTCACCAGCATGTATTCGGCATGGGCGCCGAAGTGGACGTCGTTGAAGCCGAAGATCCGGTCGCCGATCCTGGCCGACGTCACTGCACCGCCGGTGGCGACGACGTCGCCGGCGAACTCGTTTCCGAGCACGTTGAACTTCGGACGGAACAGTCCGCTGAAGAAGCGGGAGACGAAGTATTCGGCGCTGCGGAATCCGCTGTCCGTTCTGTTCACCGTCGTCGCCCGCACACGCACGAGAAGCTCGCCCTTCGCCGGAACGGGAACGGCGATGCGTTCGATGGAAACCGTTTCGGGTGGACCGTACACGCGATGGACGGCGGCCTTCATCGTCGCCGGCAATGGTATGGGTGGTGTCTGCATCGATTCGGTGAACTCGAATGTGGGTGGTCGGTATGATGGCGACCACGGTCTACGTGCGGACGGAAAGGATGTTGCGATCGAACGGAACGTCGATATTGAAGGATCGTATCCCGCAGCGCACGACGACCCGAAAGCGTCGTCAATAATCGAGTGCCAGGACGAACGCTCCGACGACGACGATGACGACGACGAGCGTCAGCACCATCGACATGCAGCATCGCAGCAGGGTAGGTACCGCACGCCAGGAGGGATAGAGTTGAAGGGTGGCCCAGCCGAGATAGGACATGTTGACGATGAAGCTGACGGTGCCCGCGGTTCCGGAAGACAGGATCGACAGAAAGGGAAGAGCGACGATCTGTACGACCAGGCGCTGGCTGGCCATGAAGGCATGGATGACGATCCATTCCACATAGCGATCGCCACGGCTGCGGAAGAGCAGGTAGCTGCACAGGGCGAGGACGGGCAGCAGGATCACTTCCGCAAGGGCATAGTGATGCTCGACGAAGTCGACGATGATGGCCATCGTCGTCCCGGCGATTCCGTCGTGGGTCGTCATGGGCCTGTGGACGAGATGGCTCAGCCATGCATAGAGCGCGGCCAGCACGATCATCATGGACAGCGGCTGGAAGTGGCGTATGCGCTGTCCGTCGAGATAGGAGCGGATCGTCAGGCCCGGGCGCAGGAACAACTCACGCAGCGTATAGAAGATACCTTTGTGAATGTGCAGAAGGCCGTGCTGAAGATCGTGCCACACGACGTGGAGGTCCAGCCGCGCGGTCGACGTGGCCTGTCCGCAGTTCGAACAGTAGCGTCCGGCGATGGCGGCCCGGCAGTTCTTGCAGTGATTCGTCATACCTGATCGACGAGGGTTGGCATTGGACGGGAATGATCGTCGTGAAGATAGGAGGTTGTGCGGATATCCGGAGACGGTATTCCGCCAGGTATCGCGGGTCTGTCGGTCGTCCCGGAGGAGGTGCGGGTGTAACTTTTCGAGACGTCGTCGTGCTAGAGCATCGAACCATCACTCTCAACCATAGGACGCCATGAAGTTGTTCGCCATCATCGTCGTCGTATCCACGGTCCTTCTTTCCGCTTGCAGCAAGGACGGTGGTGCGGTAAACCCCGACCCGACTCCTGCATTGACCACGACACTGTCTGCGACCATCAACGGAACCGACTGGGTCGGGACGAACGTCGTCTCGATAGCTGCCGGTGGTATACGGCAGATCACCGGCGGGTCGGCGAATCTGTCGTCGGGCTATCAGATATCCGTCCAGATGCGGAACATCGGAGAAGGAACGTACAACGTCTCCACGGCAAGCAACTGGTTCTCGGTCGTCAGATACGAGAACGGCGGAGAATCGACGGACCCCCAGTTCGCCACGAGCGGAACGGTGACGATCACGAAGAGTACCTCCGAGGTGATCATCGGCAAGTTCGAAGGCACGGCCGGCTCCTATGTGGTGACGAAGGGAGCATTCACGATCAAGCTGTGATCGGGTCATTCGACCGGTAGCGAGGTCGAACGAAAGAGATAGGAGAGTGAAGGCTCATCGACGTATGTCGATGAGCCTTCATCCTTTTCCGGGCTACCTGTGCTTCCGTCTACGATCGGGAGGATCGTTTCCGTCCAGAGCGGATACTCGGCCAGGCTCATGACCGATCCCGATCGGCAGTCTTTCACGTTCCTTCGATCCGGTCGTTGGAGCCGCATCGTCCGCATGTTCATTCTAATGACCTTCTCATGAGTTCGGGACACGACGGCCGGGTCGCTATTCGTCAACCGCGACATCCAATGGCACGTCTTATCGCAATTCTCGTTCTCTCCTGTCTCTTTCTGGTGATCACCGGAGAAGCCTCTGCACACCCGACGACCGCCCGACACAGGCATGAACTGTCCTCAACGGACATGTGCGGAGTGCAGACCCTGGCCGTAGCCGACGTCGCCGATGAATTGGAGGATCGCGATCCCCTGATTCCTCTCTTCGACGCTGTGGCAGGGGATGCCCGGACGACGGTCCAGACGGACGATGCCTACCGCGCCGGAATCCTTCCGGCGGATATGGACCAGCCACCTATCTACATCGCCATACGGCGCCTGCTGATCTAGGCACTCGCATTTCCGTCCGGTACGCATGAGATACCGGACCTTGCACCTGCACTACGTGCCGATCCGAATCCGTGGCCGAAGCCACGCCGTCCCTCTGTCCATTCACGAATCACCATCATCGTCATGAGCAACCGTTTCATGCGGACGTCGACGTCCGTGACCGTCCTGCTGTTCCTGCTGGGCGGATTCTCCATTCTCGGCATCACCGGATGTGGCGCCAAGCACGCGGAGGCCGGAGAGGAACGCGTCACCTTCGTGGTCACGAGTCCTATGAAGAAGGACACCTTCACCACCCGCGAATACGTGTGCCAGATACACGCCATCCAGCACATCGAGCTGCGGGCCCTGGAGCGTGGCTATCTCGAACATATCTTCGTGGATGAAGGGCAGGTGGTGAAGAAGGGGCAGCCGATGTTCCAGATCATGCCCGTGATCTATCAGGCCGAATACCAGCATACGCAGGCCGAGGCACGGGTCGCCGAGATCGAATATCTCAACACGAAGTCGCTGGCCGACAAGAACGTCGTGTCCAAGAACGAGCTCGCCATGGCCAAGGCAAAGTTCGATCAGGCCCAGGCAAGCGTGGCACTGGCCAAGGCACACCTGGAATTCACGCGTATCAACGCACCGTTCAGTGGAATCATGGACCGTCTGCAGGTACGGCACGGCAGTCTGCTGGGAGAAGGCGACATGCTGGCGGCCCTGTCCGACAACAGTTCCATGTGGGTCTACTTCAACGTACCCGAGGCTCAGTACCTCAATTACAAGGCGGCCGACAAGAACAGCGGGCAGGAGCACGTACGATTGAAGATGGCCAATGGCCAGGTCTTCGAACAGCCAGGCATCGTGACTACCATCGAGGCCGATTTCAACAACGAAACGGGCAACATCGCCTTCCGTGCCACCTTCCCGAATCCCGACGGCCTGTTGCGTCATGGAGAAACGGGCAACATCCTCATGACGGAGCCGCTGAAGGGCGCTCTCATCATTCCGCAGAAGGCCACGTTCGAGGTGCTGGACAAGAAGTTCGTCTACGTCGTGGGTAATGACCACGTCGTCCACTCCCGTCCGATATCGATCCGTGCCGAACTGCCCCACGTCTACGTCGTGGGTGGGGGACTCGTCGAGGGTGACAGGGTCCTGCTGGAGGGTCTCCGCAAGGTGAAGGAGAACGAGAAGATCGCCTACAAGTACCTGGCACCGCAGGATGCACTCCGTACTCTCGAGCTCTACGCCGAATAACTCCCAACCACACGGATCCTGCAGATATGTTCAGCAACATCCTTCATAGGCCGGTCTTCGCGATCGTGATCTCCATCGTGATCGTGTTCGTCGGGACGCTCGCCATCAAACAGCTTCCGACGGCGCAGTTCCCGGAGATCGCACCGACTACCGTCAACATCGCCATCGCCTATCCCGGCGCGAGTGCCGACGTCCTCGTCAAGTCCACGCTCATTCCTCTCGAACAGTCCATCAACGGCGTGCAGGGCATGCGGTACATCGCCTCCGATGCGACCAGTGCCGGCGAAGCCACCGTACGCGTGATCTTCGATCCGGGCGTGGACCCCAACCAGGCCATGATGTGGGTGAAGACCCGCGTGGACCAGGTGATGTCGCTGCTGCCGCCCCTCGTGCAGCGCGAAGGCGTGGTGATCACCCCGGTGCAGCCCAGCATGCTCATGTACGTGAACCTCTACAGTACGGACGAGCATGCCGACGAGAAATACCTCTACAACTACGCCAACGTGAACCTGATTCCGGAGATCAAGCGGATCAAGGGAATCGCCTCGGCCACGATCCTCGGCAGCCGGCAGTACGCCATGCGGATCTGGCTGAAGCCGGACCGGATGCGTGCCTACAACATCTCCGCCGAAGAAGTCATGCAGGCGATGCAGGAACAGAGCATCATCGCCCGGCCCGGACGTCTCGGTCTGGCATCGGGCAAGGATGCGCAATCGCTCGAATACGTCCTGAAGTACCAGGATCGCTACGACAAGCCCGAACAATACGAGAACATCATCCTGCGGTCGAATTCCAACGGCGAGAACATACGCCTGAAGGACGTCGCCACGGTCGAGCTCGGATCGGAGTTCTTCGACATCTATTCCAACCTCGACGGTCATCCGTCCGCCGCCATCATGCTGAAGCAGACATACGGCAGCAACGCGACGGAAGTGATCGAGTCCATCAAGGGCAAGCTCGAAGAGCTCAAGGAACGCTTCCCCGCAGGCATGGACTACAAGGTCAGCTACGACGTGTCCAAGTTCCTCGATGCTTCCATGGAGCAGGTACTCCATACCCTGCGGGACGCCTTCATCCTGGTGGCCTTCGTCGTCTTCATCTTCCTCGGCGACTGGCGCTCGACGCTGATCCCGACGCTCGCCGTGCCGGTCTCACTGGTCGGGGCCTTCTTCGTGCTGCAGATATTCGGACTCTCCATCAACCTCATCACGCTCTTCGCCCTCGTACTGGCCATCGGTATCGTGGTGGACGATGCCATCGTGGTGGTGGAGGCCGTGCATGCGAAGATGGCCGAGGAGAACCTATCGCCGTATCAGGCGGTGAAGGCCGTGATGCGGGAAATAAGTGGCGCTATCATCGCCATCACCCTCGTCATGGTCTCCGTATTCCTTCCTATCGCCTTCATGTCGGGCCCGGTCGGCGCCTTCTACCGGCAGTTCTCCATCACGATGGCCAGCGCTATCATCCTCTCCGCCGTCGTGGCACTGACGCTGACGCCTGTCCTCAGTGCGTTGATCCTCAAGAACACGCACGGTCAGGAGAAGAAGCCATCCATCGTCACGCGATTCATCAGGGCCTTCGACCGTGGCTTCGACAAGGTCGCCGGACGCTACGAGTGGCTGCTGCGGAAGACCGTGAAGCGGAAGGTCCTGACGTTCGGAGTCCTCGCACTGTTCGGCGCGGGTATCGTCCTCATCAACGTCGTGATACCCGCCGGGTTCATTCCGGGTGAGGACCAGGGTACCATCTATGCCATCATCCAGACGCCGCCGGGTGCAACGCTCGAGCGGACGAATCAGGTGGCGCGCGAACTGCAACGCATCTGCAAGACGATCCCCGACGTGGAATCGGTGTCGGGTCTGGCAGGCTATGAAATCATGACGGAAGGCCGTGGCTCCAATGCCGGTACGTGTCTCATCGACCTCAAGGACTGGTCGGACCGCGACCATTCCGTCCATGAAGTCATGGAAGAACTGGAGCGCAAGACGCGCGACCTCGGCGCCGTGATCGAATTCTTCGAACCGCCGGCCGTGCCGGGCTTCGGCTCGTCGGGCGGCTTCTCTGTACGTCTCCTCGACAAGACGAACGGTACCGACTATCACGAGTTCGAGAAGATCAACGCCCAGTTCATGCATGCGCTCGCCAAGCGTCAGGAGCTGACGGGATTGTTCACGTTCTTCGCCGCCAACTATCCGCAGTTCGAGCTGCTGATCGACAACAGCGCGGCCATGCAGAAGGGCGTGTCCATCGGCAAGGCCATGGAGAACCTGAACATCATGATCGGCAGTACCTACGAACAGGGCTTCATCAAGTTCGGACGCTTCTTCAAGGTCTACGTCCAGTCGTCGCCGGAATATCGCCGGTATCCGTCCGACCTCGAGAATCTCTTCGTGAAGAACGATCACGGAGAGATGGTTCCGTACTCGTCCTTCATGACAGTGAAAAAGACCCAGGGGCCGAACGAAATCACGCGCTACAACCTGTACAACTCCGCGGCCATCCGTGGTCTGCCGGCACCGGGTCATACGACGGGCGATGCCATCGCCGCCATCAAGGAAGTGGCGAAGCAGACGCTCCCACGTGGCTACGACGTCGCATGGGAAGGACTGTCCTACGACGAAGCGGATCGGGGGAACGAAGCCCTCTATGTCTTCCTCGTCGTGCTCATCTTCGTCTACCTCGTACTGGCCGCACAGTACGAGAGCTTCGTCCTGCCGCTGGCCGTCATCCTCTCCCTGCCTGTCGGCGTCTTCGGCGCCTTCCTGCTTCTCGACCTCATGGGGTTGGCCAACGACATCTACGCGCAGGTGGGGCTCATCATGCTCGTGGGTCTATTAGGGAAGAATGCCGTGCTCATCGTGGAATACGCCGTGCAGCGACAGCAGCAGGGAGCGTCCGTCCTCGATGCGGCCATCGAAGGGGCCAAGGTGCGGCTGCGGCCTATCCTCATGACGTCCTTCGCCTTCATTGCCGGTCTCATACCTCTGGTGACGGCCTCGGGGCCGGGCGCCATCGGCAACAGAACGATCGGTGCGAGTTCGCTCGGTGGGATGTTCGTGGGTACCGTCATCGGCGTCATCGTCATTCCCGGACTCTACTACGTGTTCGCCTCCATGATCAAGGGTCGTCAGCTCATCAGGGACGAACACGACGAACCCCTTTCCGAAGAATATGTCCACAAGCGTGAGGAAGCACGATAATGAGAGGGTTTCTCGCAGTCCTGTCCATCTCCATCATCGTGACGTCCTGTGTGCCGACGATCGTCCGCAAGGAAGTGAACACCACCATGCCCGAGCGCTTCGACGCCACGCGGGATACGGTGTCCACGGGTATGATGGAATGGCGGACATTCTATGCCGACAGCAATCTCATCGCCATCATCGACACGGCGATGAAGAACAACCAGGAACTCAATGCCGTGATGCAGGATATCCTCATCGCGCAGAACGAAGCGAATGCGAAGGCCGGTGAATACCTGCCCTTCGTCAACGTCGGCGCCGGTGCCGGTCTGGAGAAGGCCGGCAGATATACGCGCAACGGCGTCGTCGAGGAACAGCTCGAAGCCACACCCGGACAGCGCTTCCCGGAACCTCTTCCCGACTTCACCATCGGTGCGAGGATCTCGTGGGAAGTGGACATCTGGAGGAAGCTGCGTAACGCCAGCGATGCCGCGACGTTGCGATACCTCTCCACCGTGGAGGGAACGCGCTTCCTCGTCGTCAACATCGTCGCTGAACTTGCTGGCAGCTACTACGAACTCATGGCGCTGGACAACCTGCTGGAGGCTCTCGACGCCACCATCGACATCCAGCGCAAGGCCCTCGCCATCGTCCAGCAGCAGAAGGAGGCGGCCAAGGCCACGGAGCTCGCCGTGCGACGGTTCGATGCCGAAGTGTCGAAGAACGAGAGTCGTCGCTACGACATCCTGCAGCGCATCGTCGAAGTCGAGAACAGGATCAATCTTCTTCTCGGTCGATACCCGCAGCACGTCCAGCGTCCGTCCGAGCGCTTCCTGACCATGATGCCGGATTCCATCAAGGCCGGTATTCCGTCGTTGCTGCTTCAGAATCGTCCGGACGTCAAGCAGGCCGAACTCGAACTCAAGGCCTCCGATCTCGACATCGACGTGGCACGGGCACGGTTCTATCCGTCGTTCAGCATCTTCGCCGGACTCGGATTCCAGACCTTCGATCCCAAGTACATCGTCACCACGCCTGCGTCCCTCATCTACAACCTCGCCGGCGAACTCGTGATGCCGGTCATCAATCGTGCCGCCATCAAGGCCGCATATGCCAGTGCCGGTGCGCATCAGGTGCAGGCCGCCTACAACTACGAGCGTACCGTACTCAACGCCTATATCGAAGTAGCGAATCAACTGTCGAAGCTCGAAAACCTGCGTCAGAGCTACGAACGGAGGAACAGGCAGGTCGAAGCTCTCACGGCATCGGTCGATATCGCCAACAGCCTCTTTCTCTCCGCGCGTGCCGACTACATGGAAGTGCTGCTGACGCAACGCGATGCCCTCGAAGCGAGAATGGAACTCATCGAGACCAAGGTGCAGCAGATGCGCGCCTATGTCGACGTCTACCGGGCCCTGGGTGGCGGATGGCGGTGATGTGTGTAGCGCCGGATGATCGGTCTCCGGGCATTCCGGATGTCGATGGTCGATAGGTTCCGAAGCCCCGTCAACGTGACGGGGCTTTTTTGTAAACTTCGAGAGTGGTCTTGCCATCCTTCGGAACGTGTCCGGCAGGAATGAACGTGGATATCCAGTGCGAATGAGACTCCCATGAAATTCAATCCCAAGGTCGACTTCTATTTCCGGAAGGCCGGGAAATGGCAGGCCGAGCTCGAGAAGCTCAGGACCATCATCCTCGACTGCGGACTGACGGAAGAGCTGAAGTGGGGCGTACCCTGCTATACGGCCGGAAAGGGCAACGTCGTCCTCATCCATGCATTCAAGGACTACTGCGCCATGCTCTTCGTGAAGGGAGCGTTGCTGACGGATCCCGAAGGAATTCTGGTGCAGCAGACGGAGAACGTGCAGGGTGGACGACAGATACGGTTCTCCGCGCTTCGGGACATCGTCGCGATGGAACGCACGCTCAAGGCCTACGTCCACGAAGCTGTCGAGATCGAGAAGGCGGGTCTGAAGGTCGCGCTCAAGAATGTCGCGGACTTCGACATGCCCGAAGAATTCGGGAAGAAGCTGGACGAGATGCCGGCCCTGAGAACGGCCTTCGAGGCGCTTACACCCGGACGTCAGCGAGCCTATCTCCTGCACTTCGGCTCGGCCAGGCAGGCGAAGACGCGGGAAGCACGGATCGAGAAGTACATACCGTACATCCTCGATGGCAAGGGGATGGACGACTGATGTGCTGAAATGATGACATCGCCGTCGTTCCCGCATCCTCATACCCCGGAATGTTCAGCCCACCTCGCGATGGCTTGTCGTATATGAGCTATCGTTCACACAATGTCGATCTCATCCCAGGAGCGATGCCTCCATAGCTCATGAGTCACAAGGGCCATCGACACCAACCAATCGATGTCATCCATACGACGTCGAGTACACCGCCTCACCTGGGAAGAATCGAAGACAGGAACATCTGCAATCCGTCGGCGATAGGAAAGAACCGGACGATCGTTACATTCGATGACAACGGATCACAATCATCGGTGACACATCATGAGCAAGACGGGAAGCAGGAAGCTCTCGGCAGAGGAACGTGAAGAACTGCTCGACACATTGGAGACGCGCTTCGAGAAGAATGGCAAGCGCCATAAGGGCCTCCTGTGGTCCGACGTGCAGAAGAACCTCGAAGCTCATCCCGGAAAGCTGTGGTCGATAGGGGAGATGGAACGTACCGGTGGAGAGCCCGACGTCGTCGGCTACGACAGGAAGACCGGCGAATACATCTTCTGCGACTGTTCGGCGGAAAGTCCCAGGGGGCGCCGCAGTCTCTGCTTCGACGACGACGCGCTGGCGTCGAGGAAGGAAAACAAGCCCGAGGGCAGTGCCGTCGGCATGGCGGAAGACATGGGCATCGATCTCCTGACCGAGGAGCAGTATCGCGATCTGCAGAAGCTCGGCACGTTCGATACGAAGACGTCGAGCTGGATCGTAACGCCGTCGGCGATCAGGAAGCTCGGTGGCGCGTTGTTCTGCGACCGCAGATACGATACCGTCTTCCTCTACCACAATGGCGCGGAGTCGTACTATGCGGCGAGGGGCTTCAGGGGAATGGTGAGGGTGTGATAGGGAGCCTGATCCAAGCGTGAATCCGGAGGAACTCACATTACCCTGTTGTCGATACTTCGGGAATACGTTGCGATTGTTATTGTATCCTTGCAGGGCATGGAATAACTAGTGGTGGTGTATGCCGAGGTCTATCCGGATGAAGTATACGTTCGCTCTCTGTCTCTGCGCAGTGCTGTTCGGTGGTTGTAGCAGCGGCTTCATCGGTGCCCGGGGAGGCGCCGTCGTTACGCTGGCAGGCGGAAAGGAGACGGGACCGGTGGTGAACTCCACCAACAGGATCGGGAGTGTCTACGGAGTGACGGTGGGTGGACGCTTCAATGAGAAGGTCGGTTTGCAAGCGGATGCCACCATACGGTCGAGTACCATCGTACAGGAAGTCCGTACCGCATTCTATCAGAATGGCAGCTACCTATTCGACGGCACCGTCGAGACGTCGGCAGGTATCGTCGAAGTGCCCGTGATGCTGATCCTGAGCAAACCTGTGAACACGAACTTCAGACCTCTCATCGGAATCGGATCCCATCTCGGGTTCCGTACATCCTTGTCAGGGACGATCAAGGGGACAATCACGAAGATCGAGGGCGAGGGTGCGGGGCAGACGGCGCCGATGTCCGAAAAGGTGGTTGCGAGCAACCCCAGTGACGACCCGATCATCGGAGTTTCGGCTATCGTCGGTGGTGACTATCGCCTCTCCGAGGACTGGAGTGTTCGCGGCGAGCTGCGCTTCCAGCATGACATCCTCAATGACGGCCCGACAGGATTTCAGATCGGCAGATCCAGCTCGAACCCCGTGGTTACATCCGAGCTTCCACCGACCCGTCTGTCCGTCGCGGTCTCCCTGGTGTTCGCTCTGTAATGCGTTCCGATACGTTCGACACGTGATCGGTGCGCTATCGAATACCGGGAAAAAGCGGAAGAATCGCGAACACGTACAAGGCCCTCCCAACACGGTTGGGAAGGCCCGCATACGAATCCTGATTGGCCGGCTAGCATGGGAACCAGAGAAAATGCGGACTTCGGTTTCACCATGACTGCCTGCTCTCGGCGACGAAGGACGTCCTGCCGATCTGCCCTGCGATCTAGACGGTCACCACGTAGGATGGGGCTGCAAGCGGTCGATGTAAAGATTGGTCATAGTGACGATGCGATGGGAACCAATCGGGATAGGATCACCCTTCTGGGAGCCTCTTTCTTATTTAAGGTTCTTGGCCGAAACTTTAATAGATGGCAGAGCTATTAAAGGTTCTCTGCATAAGGGTCCGGGTTATTAAAGGAATTGGCCGAAATTTTAAATAAAAGAGAATCTTATGTATGTTTCGGCCTATGGATCGTATCACAGGAGCATATCGCACGACGACGACGGTGGGCGAGAAGATACGGACCTTCATTCCGAAGCCATTACCGCCGGACCCGCCGATCGCGATCATCGGTCAGCGTCAGCAACTACTCGAGAGGGCCACGATAGCCGTGGGCCGGTTGGACAGCATCAGCACATTGCTCCCCGATCCGCACCTGTTCCTCTATTCCTATGTGCGGCGTGAGGCCGTTCTATCGTCCCAGATCGAGGGCACGCAGTCATCCCTGTCCGATCTCCTCCTGTTCGAACTCGAAGAAGCTCCCGGGATGGTGGACGATGTCGTGGAGGTATCCAACTACGTAGCAGCACTGAACCATGGCATGGCGCGATTGAAGGAAGGGTTCCCACTTTCCAACCGGCTGATCTGCGAGATGCATGGCAAACTTATGGACGGGGGACGTGGTGGTGAGGACGGGGGACGTGGTGGTGAAAGGATGTCCGGTGAGTTCAGACGGAGTCAGAACTGGATCGGCGGTACCCGCCCGGGGAATGCCCACTATGTCCCACCTCCTCCTGAAGAGGTCGGCTCATGTATGGCGGCACTCGAGACGTTCCTGCATGAAGAAATCAGCGGTCTACCCGTACTGCTTCGTGCAGGCCTGGCGCACGTGCAGTTCGAGAGTATCCATCCCTTCCTCGACGGGAATGGCCGGTTGGGACGATTGCTCATCGCACTCATGTTGCATAACGGTACGCTGCTGTCGGAACCCCTCCTATATCTCTCGCTCTACCTGAAGCAGCACCGCGCGACATACTACGAATTGCTCGATCGTGTCCGCACCAGGGGTGATTGGGAGTCGTGGATCGATTTCTTTCTGGAGGGTGTGGAACGTACTGCATCCGGCGCCGTGCAAACGGCAAGACAGTTGGTGGCATTGTTCGAAGCGGACCGTCTGCGTGTGCAGCAGACCGGTCGCAGAAGCTCCAACGCGTTGCGAGTACTCGGGGCATTACGTCAGCGTCCACTGCAGACACTCACGAATCTGTCGGCAACCCTTGGCCTCAGTTTCCCTACGGTATCCACGACGATACAGATACTCCAGGATCTCGGTATCGTCAGCGAGATCACAGGCCAGCAGCGCAGCCGCGTCTTCATCTACGATGCATACATGCGTATCCTGAACGAGGATGGCGAGCCATTGCGAAATCAGGTTTAGGGCAGCGTCGCGACCAAGAGATGTGTATTGTCCATCACGTACTCCACTCGGAGATCGGTTCAATGCAGAGAAGTCATCGGTACGGCGATATGTGTTCGGGACGTACGGCCTGATGCAGTCGCTCCTGAACTTCAGGATGTTCAGGATGATGAATCTGAACGGAATTCTGATAGGATGAAGTAACGGTCCAGCTAACGGAAGAACAATGCGGGAAGAAGAATCGATGCAAGATCGGAAAGCGGCATGCCGGATCTATCCCAGCGCCGCCATCACGCGATCCACCATCGCATTGCAATAGACGAGGTTGAATTCGAAGATGTCCTCGTACGAATAGGACTTCTCGATTTCCTTACG
Source organism: Candidatus Kapaibacterium thiocyanatum (assembly GCA_001899175.1). Taxonomy (NCBI): domain Bacteria; kingdom Pseudomonadati; phylum Bacteroidota; class Eximiradiia; order Eximiradiales; family Kapaibacteriaceae (SeqCode); genus Kapaibacterium (SeqCode); species Kapaibacterium thiocyanatum (SeqCode). The sequence goes on from MKVH01000008.1 coordinate 102,154, forward strand.
GAGCATCGCCTTGGCCCTGTTGAGCCGCACCTTCACGTTCACGTCCGAGATATCGAGAACATGTGCCGTATCGGCCACGTTCATGCCGTTGATCTCCCGCAGGGTGAAGACGACGCTGTAGTCGGCAGGAATTCGCTGCAAGGCATTCTCGATGACGGTATTCAGTTCCCTGTTCATGACGGCCCTGCCGGTATCTGTTCGATCCTCGTTCGAAAAAAGGGGAATGGTCTCGTCGGATATGTCCGACGCCACGACGTTCTTCGTACTCCACTTCTGTCGTTTCCTGTGGCAGTTGTGGACCATGATCCGGATGATCCACGTCGTGAACGTCGATCTGCCTTCGAAGCGCGACAGGCTCAGGAATGCGTCGACGAACGTATCCTGCATGAGGTCCTGCGAGTCCTCATGGCTGTAGCCATAAGCCCTGCCCACCCTGTACAGATACGGGTTGTTCCTCCGGATCAGGATCTCGTACAGGGCCGTTTCACCGGCGAGGATGCGCCCGACGATCTCGGCATCGTCGAGCTGCCGCTTCGGTTGATCGTTCGATGGAATCATGAGTTCGTCCTATTCCTTGACGACTGTCGACAACCGTGCCATCGAGAACGCTGCGATCGCCATCACGAGGTCGCGTACCGCGACGTCAAGGTACTGAAGTCCGGGCAACAACGTAAGCGCGATGGCCGTCAGCCAGGCGGCGACGATGAATCCGCCTGCCCGGGCATTCCTGAAGACGATGATCCCGGCCACGATCTCGATGACTCCGACGATCATCATGAAGGTCGATGCGGAAAAGGGAAGCATTCCGGCGAGCGCAGGATTGAGGTACTTGTCCCACTGGGTGAGGATGTTCGTGAACTTGTCCAGCCCGGCCACCATTGGAACGATGCCGAAGGTGATCTTGAGAAGCCCTACGGTCGACCGGAGTGTGGTCGTCGTCGATGCGTTGTCCATGTCCGTATTCCTGTAGTGATGATGTTCGTTTCCCATATAGTGATGGTCGGTCCTGTAAAGGTTACAGAATCGGAACACGGGACATCGGCCCCCGGAACATAGTGGGCATTTCTCTCGAATGGACGCCTGTCCGGAAGACATGAGGGTCGGTAGGTATCGTGGCCAGTCCATAGTAGTAGTTCGGGCCATAACGTTGCGTATTATCGGGCGTCACATTCAGGAGCTCGCCATGCTTCCCGTCGTTCGCCCTATTCTGTTCGTCATCATCGGCCTCCTCGTCGGTGCCATCGCCAACATGGCCGTCCTGCGGATCGGCATGGTCGTCGTACCCTTGCCGCCCGGTACCGACGTCAATACACCCGAAGGCATCCAGGCCGCGATGCCGCTGTTCACGTTCGCGAACTTCCTGGTTCCGTTGCTCGCACATGCCATCGGCACGCTGGCAGGCGCGTGGGCGGCGAGCAGATGGTCCGGTACGACCTCTCGCTGGCCTGCGCTCATCGTCGGTGCGGCGTTCTTCATCGGCGGGCTGTCCATGGTGATCCAGATTCCGGCTACGCCGGTGTGGTTCATGATCGCCGATCTCGGTCTGTGCTACTTCCCCATGGCATTGCTGGGATACAGGACGGGAGTGCGGCCGCACGCGGCAGGCGTATAGGGGAAACAGGTTCGGCATTCTCCGGATGCGATCGATGTGCGGCCTGTCTGCACGGCCGTCATGAGAAATAGACAACCATCATGGAACGCTATCCCATAGCGCCCATATTCTTTGCATGCCGGAACCGTTCTTCATTCCGTTGGACACCATGAACTGTTTCCTGATCCTTATCGGGGCCTTCTGTATACCTGTCCTTGCAGCCTGCGACGGTGCCGTCGTGGCCGCCGATGGTGCCATTCAACCGAAGGCCTCGTCGTACTACGAATTCACCACGTACCGTACGGACGCCGAGGGTATTCGCACCGGACCGTTCCTGGACACGGTGTTCGTCGTCATCGAAGCGATGCAACGGTATGGGAAGAGAGGTGTGCTCGGGCTGTTCAAGGGTCGGCCCGAAGTGGATACGATCTTCCTCTGCTACGAAGCGAACGGGGATCTCGCCATCACGACGGCGGAGCTGGATCATGAATGGCAGATCTATCCGTTCGCGAGCAAGTCCGCACGCTCGTGGACGCTATCGGACACGACCTATGACGATGGTAGCAGCTATCAGGTGAAGAAGACGAGGGCACACGCAGGTTCGGAGAATCTGATCCTGAGCGGAGGTGAGGTGCTGTCATGCCAGATCGCCAAGGACATACGGACGGATATGCGAAGATCATCCTCCGGAGATATCCAGCGTCAAACCGTCCTGGTCGAGCAATTCTGGTATCCGCGTTCGACAGGCTACTTCTCCAGGTTCGTGACGACGGAGACGGTTGCCGACGACGCGGGAAGGACCACGACGACATCGACGGAGAGAACTCTTACGAAGTACCATGTGAGCAAGTGAGCGTATGAATCCGACCGTCAAGGCATACAACGACGCACAGTCATCGGAGGATGCGGCGATCTGCAACGCGCTCGCGACGTTGATCGACGCCGGTCTGCCCGATGCCGAAAACAGGATATGGCATGCCCATCCCGTATGGTTCCTCGACGGGAATCCCGTCGTGGGCTACAGCAAACTGAAGGGATGTGTCCGGCTCCTGTTCTGGAGCGGACAGTCGTTCGACGAACCCGGCCTCAGGAACGAAGGCACCTTCAAGGCCGCGGAGGCGCGATACACGGCGGTGGATCAGATCGATGCGGAGGATGTGCGCAGGTGGCTCGCGAAGGCCGAAGCCATCCAGTGGGACTACAAGAACATCGTCAAGCGCAAGGGTGTGCTGGTGATGATCAAGGGCAGCGAGCGTCTGTGAGGGTAGGGGAGGCTACATCGGCGCAACCGGGAAAACTGTATCATCGTTCGGTATCCAGGAAGAATCAGATGTGAAGAGCCTGTTCGTTCTGTGCATCTGTGCGGCATTGTCGGGTGGTTGTGCGAGTGGGTGTGTCGGTGCCGGGGAGGAGCAGTCGTCGTGCTGGCTGATGGACAGGAGACGGGACCTGTCGCGAACTCGACCAACAACATCGGAAGCGTCTACGGAGTGACAGTAGGTGAGCGTTTCAACGAGAAGGTGGGGCTGCAGGCCGACATGACTATACGAACGGCATCCATATCGCAGGAGACACGTGCGACGTTCTACCAGAACGGCTGCTACAACGTCGACGGTACGGTAGGAACAGCGGCAACTGTCATAGAGATGCCGTTGTTGTTCACTCTGAGCAAGCCGACGGGCGAGAACTTCAGGCCGATCATCGGTATCGGAGCCCGTCCCGGATTCCGGATGTCCACGTCGAACACGATCAATGGTACGGTAACGAAGCTCGACGGCGAAGGAGCGGGACAATCGGCTCCGATATCCCGGAAAGGGGCTTCGAACCGCTTCAGTGATGAACCCATCATCGGCATCTCGGCCATCGCCGGCGGCGACTACAAGTTCACCGAGGACTGGAGCGTTCGTGGCGAGCTGCGCTTCCAGCACGACTTCCTCAACGACTGCATTGGTGCCTATCAGATCGGCAGTTCCAGAACCTTGAGCCCCCGTGATTACGTCCGGACTCCCGCAGACCCGGGTGAGTATCGCGTTGTCCCTTCTGTTCGCGTTGTAGAGAATCGGCGGAGATCGTCGCCGCCCTGCAGCAGCGAACGAGAACGATCGGCCCTCCGGTAGAGTAGACCGTTACGCCGACGATCTGGCGGAAAGATTCGCCCGAATGCGTGTGAGCACGATCCGGTTGTAGCGCTGCGTGACGATGCAGGGGACATTCGAGGCGATAGCGTAGACTACCATCACTCCGGCAGCCCACAGCGGATTCCACAGGAAGAACACGGGGCACCACAGCAAGGTGACGAGATGCGCCCATTCGGCCCTGCGCGTTTCCGTGATGAATGTGGTGTAGGAGGCCACGTCACGCGTACGTGGGAGTTCCTTCCGGACCGCGCCACCGAAGAAGCGCGCACCGTCGGGCAGGAGCATCTTCCATCGATGCACGGCCAGTATGCGTCTGTACGCCTGGCCACCGTCCTCCCACGCCCGCTGCCGGTACAGCCATGTGTCGCGTTCGAACATGCTGGCAGGAAGACGGAACGCGAACCACGACGTCGCAAGGTGGATCACGGGCCAACCGCCGATATTGAGGATCCACACGAGGGTTTCAGGCATCGCCGATCCCCGGTTGGTCTACGGAGCGTCCCTTCCATGCGACGGCCGTCCCACGCCGCTGGAGGATCAGCGCGCGGAAGAACACGACGACGAACAGGCTCAGGGGGATTGGGTAGAGCAACACGGCCCATGGCCGGTATGTGCCCACGAGCGGGCGCATCGTGACCAGCACGCTACAAGCGGCAATCCAGGCCGCCAGCCCGTACCACGGTCCGAGCACGAAGAGTGCCGGTGCCACGATCATGCCGGTAAGCCACAACGAGGTCAGCAATACGGTGTATGGCCTGGACGCTCCCGCCCCGCGTGTGAAGGCCTTGCTCCAACCCTGTATCACCTGGGCGAGGCCACCGGTATACATGCGCATGGCGAGAATATCACGGCCGGCAATCGACGCCGTAGGGATGCCATGAGCGAAGAACAGGTCCGTCATGTGGAAATTCTCGAGGATCTGTCCGCGCACGGCGGCGTGTCCGCCAACCCGTATGTAGGCGTCACGATCCACCACCATGCACTGTCCGAACAGCCGTGGGGTAGCGGTGCCGATGGTGAAGGCATCGGATCCCATCGCCATGAGCAGGTTGAAGAACAGGGATGCCTGTTCGTACCATGCCACCACACGGTGATACGGAAGAACGGACAGCACGGTGCCGGGTCGGTATCGTTCCAGCAATCCTGGCAGGGCACGGCCTTCGAACCACGTATCGGCATCGAGGAAACACAGGACGTCGGCGTCGGTGGACTGGGCGCCGTGGTGGCAGGCCCATGCCTTTCCGGTCCATCCCGCTTGCAGCGGCGGCGGCTGCACCACCGTGGCGCCGAAAGAATGCGCGATGTCCGGCGTAGCGTCCGTGGAGGCGTCGTCCACGACGACGATATCACGGACCAGGGCGCGATACGGCTGAATGGAGGAGAGCAGCCGAGGCAGATTGTGCGCTTCGTTCCGGGCCGGCACGACGATGGAGATCGTACGTTCGGTACGCGGATACACTGCCGTGCGCCGACGGTGCAGGACGATGCATCCCGTACAGCATAGGAGGATCGTCACGATGGTCAGGACGATCGTCACGCCACGAGGTCCTCGGTGATCATCCGTGCCACGTGCCGGCCCGACAGCACTACCATGGGCATCCCGCCGCCGGGGTTGACGCTGCCTCCGGCGAAGTACAGGTTGCGGTAGGACGTACTGCGTTTGGGTGCCTTGAAGGCGAAGTTCTTGCGGCGATCGCTCACCACGCCGTAGATGGAACCCTGGTTCGACCGATACATGCGCTGGATGTCGAATGGTGTCCAGAAGTCCTCCACGACGATATGCTTGCGCAGATCCGTGAGTCCCATACGTTCGAGTTTGTCGATCACAACGTCCTTGAGACGTACACAGTCGGCATGTGTGTATGGTTGTCGCGTACCGAGGTGAGGAATATGCGGCAGGATCTTGATGTTGTCGTGTCCGGCCGGTGCCTGCGACGGATCGGTGCGAGTAGGTGCCACAAGGTAGATCGTGGGATCGTCGGGCAGGAGTCCATCGTGGAACACACGATGGAAGTGGTCTTTCTGGTTGCGGGCATAGAAGAAGTTGTGGTGTGCCAGTTGGGGATAGACGCGATCGACGCCAAGGTGGAGAACGATACCGGAACATGCCGGCTCGAACTTCTTCAGACGTCGCATGGTGCGGCCTGAATCGGGCTCGTCCAGTAGGTCCTTGTACGCGGGTATGACTTCCATATTGGATACCACGGCATCGGCCGATACGGTGCGCGTCGTACCGTTACCCACTCGAACGTCCACGCCGGTCACGTTTCGGCCATTGCGGTTGATGCGGGTCACGTCGGCATCGAGTATGAGTTCGATGCCCAGTTCGGCCATTCTTCGTTCGAACGCTTCGGCAAGGCGATACAGGCCTCCCTCCACGTACCACAGTCCGTAGTCGGTTTGGATGGTAGGCATCAGGTTCATGAAGCCGGGAGCATCGTATGCAGATGAACCCACGTACTTGATGAAGTACTCGAGGGTATCGCGGAGATGGGGCTCGGTGACTCTCCTGGCGATGCCGGCCGCCATGGTGTGGCGGAAGTCCATACCGGTGGACGACAGGCCGTAGAACCGCACGAAGTCCATGAAGGTATCGAGTCCTTCATTGAAGTAGCCGCGTTCCACCTCATGGTACTGTTGTCGGGCGTATTCCAGGAACCGGACGTACTGCGCATGCGTACCGGGTGCCAGGTGTTCCAGATCGTCCCGCATGCGTTCGTGGTTCTCCCACAGATCGAGGACGGTACCATCCTCGAAGAAATTCCTCCATTGCGGATCCACGCGGTGCAGGGTGACATAGTCGTCCAGTGTTCTGCCGCCATCCTCGAACAGCGGACGGAACACGTGGGGCAGTGTGAGGATGGAAGGGCCGAGATCGAACGAAAATCCGTGGTCGCGCAGGACGTTGAGCTTACCGCCCACCTGGGCGTTCTTTTCGAACACCGTTACGCCGAACCCGCGCATGGCCAGTGCGATCGCTGCCGACATTCCACCGAGGCCGGCGCCGATGACGATGACGGTCTTCTTCATGGTTGTACCAGCGTAATGATGATGGTCGTGTCCTTCGTACCCAACCGGAACCGTGTATCATCGAAATCCGGCGGGCCGAACCGGGGGCGCGGGTTGTTGGATGCACCGACGGCCTCCTTGGGAATGCCGAACAGCCCCTTGTCGAGTTCCCGGTTGTTGTTGGCGTCGTGATAGACGGACACGGCGTAGTCGCCCTGTGTCAGTCCTTGCACCGTGAACCTGAGCTCACCTGAAGCAGGTGGTGCAAGCGTGCCGGAGCGCAGTGCCTTGGTGACATCGCGCGGGAATCCATCGTCGGACGTGAACACGCAGTATCGCACTACGCCCTCGGCATTCGGAAAATTCTGTACACGAACGGTAAGGGTGTGCCCGCCGCCATCCTGCCATGCCGTGATGGACATGGTGGCAAGCAAGGCCAGAGCGCCGAGGAACAGACGTTTGAACGACGTGAGTCCACCGTGACGGAACATGATGACCTTTCGTAGTTGTTCGAATTTCGATCTCGTATGTGGAAACCAGGCTATGTCGTTCGACAGGAAGCCGTAATACCGCATCACGGTCTGCCGGCGGCTGAACGTACGGAAGCCTTCCAGCCCCTTGTACCTTCCGTATCCGCTGCGGCCCGTGCCACCGAAGGGTGCGGCCGGATTGGCGACGTGGCGGATGACGTCGTTGATGGAGCACGAACCCGTGCGCAAGGCCGCAGCGATGCGCATGGCCCTGTCGCGCGAGCGGCTCCAAACACTGGCGGAAAGTCCGTATCCGCCGTCATTGGCACGGGCGATGGCTTCTTCATCGGATGCCACCACGACCACGGGCAGAACCGGTGCGAACGTTTCTTCGTGGAGGATCCGTGCATCCGGATGGATGTTGGTAAGAATCAGGGGACGGATTGAGCGTCCGCGGATGTCCACGGATGGCGTGGCCACGGCACCCGACCGGAGTGCGTCCTCGATATGGTCGCGGGCTATGGACACTTCACGGTCACGTGTCATGGGAGCTACGTCGTCGATATCCGTAACTCCCACGGAACGTTCGGACAGCAGGGTGGCCATCCTGTGCACAAGAGCGTCGGCCACGGGCGCATGGACGAACAGGCGCTTGACCGATACGCACACCTGGCCTGCGTTCAGACACAGTGCATAGACGGCGGCGCGAGCGGCGCGTTCGATGTCGGCATCCTCGCAGACGATCATGGCATCGTTGCCGCCGAGTTCCAGGACACATGGGATGAGATGGAGAGCGGCGCGGGCCGCGATGGATCGTCCGGCGGCCGTGCCCCCGGTGGCGAAGATGAAGTCCGGAACTGCATCGATGATGGCCGTCGCCGCCGCCGCATCGCCGTGAACGATCTGCAGGACGTCCGGTGGCAGGCCTGCATCCACAAGGATGGAACGCACCAGGTCGGCCGTCCGCGGCGTCTGCTCGGAGGGTTTGAGGATGACGCCGTTACCCGCCACGATGGCCGTGATCGCAGGAACGAAGGCGAGCTGTACGGGATAGTTCCAGGGCGATACCACCAGCACGGCACCATGGGCACGGTAGTGCTCGGCCGTGGTGGTGAACCAATGCAAGGGTCCCTCCGATGCGATGCGGAGCGGACGCAGCGCGTGCACTGCATTGCGCTCGCAATAGCGGATGAACTCGAGGGTCACCAGCAGGTCGCCGGACAAGGCATCCAGGGCGGGTTTCGACGTTTCCTCGCGGATGGTGGCCACGATGGCATCCATGGCGTCCACCATGGCAAGGCGCGCCCTGCGCAGGATGGCCAGGCGTTGGCGTATGGGGACGGCCGACCACGCCGCGGAGGCCGCACGAGCGCGTTGGACGACGTCATCCATCCTGGTGGATCTCGTCATAGGAACGGGGTCGGGCATACGGTACGCCATACTTGTCGCAGATCAGGTTGGACGAGATGCGTGCGGATTCGAAGATCGTGGGCAGACCGCTGCCGGGATGCGTACCACCGCCAACCAGGTAACAGTTGTCGGCCTCCTCGAACTTGTTGTGCGGACGGAAGTACAGAAGCTGTCCCATGCTATGCCCCATGTTGAAGGTGGCACCCAGGTGAACGTTCTGCTTGCGGTCCCAGTCCCACGGCGTGATCATCGTTTCCGTCACGATATGCGAGCGGAGATCGGGAAAGCCACCGCGCCGTTCCAGAATGTCGAGAACGCGCTCACGGAAACGGCCCTTCGCTTCGTCCCAGTTCACGTCGGCCCGGTTGTTGCTCACCGGTGCGAGCACGTAGAGGGAGGAGTGACCCTCCGGAGCCAGGCTGGGATCGTTGATGGAGGCATTGCGTACGTAGACGGAGATATCGTCTTCCGTATGGATGTGACGGCCGATGTCCGTAAGGTTCCTGCGGTAATCCTCGGCGAAGATGATCGTATGATGTTCGGCGGGATACAGGCGGTCCACACCCAGGTAGAGCATGAAGGTGGAGCATGAGAACGACCGCTGCTCCATCTGCTTCGGGGCGTACTTGCGCAGGTATCCTGGCGGGAACAGTCGTTGCATCGCATAGCCGAAGTCGGCGTTCAGGATCACCTCGTCCGCCATCACGCGTTCACCGGATTCCAGTTCGATACCGCGGACTGCACGCCCGTCGAGCACGACCTGCCGCACCGGCGAGGAAAGATGGAAGGTGGCTCCGGCCTCGGTCGCCACCTGTGCCAGCGCCGATGGAATACGGTTGAGTCCGCCGTGCACGTGGAATACACCGTAGGCATGTTCCACGTAGGGAATCATGCCGAACAGGCCGGGGCACTCCCATGGGGCCATGCCCAGGTACTTGGACTGGAACGTGAAGGCCAGGCGGAGGTCCTCGGACTGGAAGTAGTCGGACAGCACGTCGTACAGCGAACGTCCGAGCGCGATCTGCGGAAAGGCCTTGAGAAGGGCGACGCTCACGTAGGAAGTCAGGGAAGCGTAGTCCCGCTGGAGGCATGGGTACAGGACCCGGAACCGTTCCTGTTCGCGGTCCAGGAACCGTTGCAGACCTTCGCCCTCTCCAGGGAAACAGGCCTCGATGGCCTCACGCATCCGCACCTTGTCGTCGTATACCATCATGCGGCGATCGGCGAACACCAGATCGTACATCGGCTCCAGACGCTGGAACGTCAGGTAATCCGATGCCGACCTGCCGGTTTCCTCGAACAGTTCGTCGAGCAGGAACTTCATCATCAGGAAGGTCGGCCCCAGGTCGAACCGATAGTCGCCCATGCGGACCTCGCCGGTTCGGCCTCCGATGGCATCATTCCGTTCGTACACGTGGACATCGAATCCGCGATGAGCCAGGAGCATGGCGGCGGCGGTCCCGCCGGGGCCGGCGCCGACGATGACGATCTTCTTCGAGGGCTTTCTCATACGATCTTGGAAGGTTCAGGAAGGCGGTAGATACTCCACCGCCTGTGGTAATGAGATATAATCTACCTGCTGCGCCGGTTTCCCCATGCGATGACGATGGCGTCCGATCCGATATTATGTATCAGCGAAAGTACGGCACTATTTCGGCAGGTGCATACATTCGTACCACGTGAATCGATGATTTTTCCCGGAATGATAGATGAACAGAGGACTTGCGTTGGTGTTGCCGATCCTCTTCGCCGTGGCTACCGCAGCGACGAATGCGCAGACGAACGGTAATGATCAGCGGGTGAGCGGTGAAGGGGGCGAAGGGCAATCCACCCGTACTGACTGGTATTACATTCCTGCGACGGTGCAAGGGAACGACACCGTGGCCTTCGAGCTTGCGGGTGGCGCGTTCAAGAGCTACGGATGCAAACCTGTGGATCCTGCCTACTGGATGACGGGCAACGGCTGCTCCGTAACCATTATGTTCACACGACCCGAAGCCAACCCGTCGTTCAGGGTCTGGGGGATGAATACCGACGACACGGCATCCGTGAGCGTCAACGGCGCATCCTATCCGTTGACGATGGCATCGGCGTCGTATAAGGCCAAGGTCGTCTGTGGCACATCGCCCGGACCAGATGGAGTATTGTTCGCGAACGGACTCCTCGTCGGCGCCAACACACCATCCGAGGCCAACTATTCGTATCAGGATATCCGGTTGAACGCAGCGGGCGTCTCATCGATCACGATCACCGGGTTGAAAGGGGCCGGCTGGGGCTTTACGGGCATATCCGTCTATCGTGCTGCCAACGCCCCGATCGACGTGCAACGACGAGACGATCCTGGTACGACCAGGCCGAGGGGGAGGTAGGGGATGAATCGGACAAGTCAAATACTGATTCGTGAAAGGGTACTGACGCACGATCGTGTCCGAGGTCATACCAGCGTTGCATCGATTCGTTCATGTTGATGAATACCAGTGGATATCCCGATCCGAGCTGTGGGCATACGATCGGATTCCATATCACTGGAGGTACGAACGATACACTATCAGGCTGCTACGTTCTGCCCGATGGTATGGTAGGTACATCGGCAACCGTCATCGATATGCCACCGCTGTTCACCCTGGGTAAACCATGAGCGAACATTCCAGCTCCGGTGCGAGTACGTTCGTCGTCGATGCCTTCCATCCTATCCGGAAATACGTATCCAGTCCTTGCCATACTGCACCTCCACTTCCCGGATCGACGCATGAACGTACAAGCCGACGTGTATGCCGACAGGCCGCATCGGCACGTGGGTAATGAGGACTCCGCTGTCGAGCTCGAAGAATGTCCGGTCCGGTTCGTCTTCACCCACATCCTCACTCGTATACCCTACGATACTCGTGATCCTTCGACCCTTGATGTCGGAGGCCGCCGAAACCTGCCCTCTGCGCTGCCACCACATCTTCTTCATCGGCGGGAAGTAGCTTCGGGCAGAGGGATCCAGCTCTCTGATCCAGACCGTGTCCCCGCTGATGGATAAAGGGAAGCCGATCACCAGGCCCTCATCAAGGACCATATAGCAGTCAGCCGTCATGAGGGCGATATATTCGGATTTATCGTACGTCTCCTCCGTGAAGAGAATATCCTGTATTTCCCTGCCGATCAGATCACGGAGCTGCATACTCTCACCTGATAACATTGCATGACAAGAGGATGGTTGTGTTGCATGCGGTGATGCAAGTACACGTACCAAGCGCGAAGTTATCAATAGAGCATGCACGAGGAGTACTGTGTCAATCTCCCCGTGGGACGCCGACCACAGTAAGGCGCTATCCTTGCAAGAGACCGAAGGCGATCCGAAGAGGGCCGTGCACGAAATCCGCGTGAACGGTAATCGCGGATAAAAACACAAAAGCCTTCCCAGCTAAGCTGAGGAGGCTTCGTACACCGTATGAGTGTCACATCTTCGCTCCGGGCTAGCATGAATACTGGGTTCTCGATCTCGGTGTACCAAGAGGGCGCCCAAAGCAGGGATTCCGGGTTGATCCGGAATAGGAATATGTGTTGAATGCGATCGGATGGTCGTGGCAGCATCGTGATACTCATTATGGAGAATGTCATGCCTGATCTTGCCTTCATTAGCCTTGGCGTTTCAATCCTATCCCTACTCATCGCAGCGACAACGGCTTGGTTCGCACTCTTACGGAAGGGTGCCGTGAGAATGACCCAGCCGACGGTGGTCATATTTGCCCCTGATCCAATAAACAGGACGTTGCAGAGTGCGCCTCCGAAGATTTTCCTAAGAACCCTGCTATTTTCAACCTCCAAACGAGGCCGACATGTAGAAAGTTTACATGTATGTCTTTCACTGAAAGGTGTCTGTCAGAAGTTTACGTCATGGGGGTATGAAACCGACATGCTGGTACAAGGCAGTGGGTTATTTGTTGGAGAAACGGGAGTAGCCGCGTATCATCATTTTCAGGTTCATGAGTCTTGCTGCGAATTTCGACTTGGATATGGCCGATATGATCTTGAGGTATATGCCTGATCTTCCCCCGTTAGGCTTGTCAGGGTATGAGAACTCTAGATTTGCGAAAATAGTTGTTGTTCGAATTGGACAGGTGTCATGTTGTTGATCGAAGAATGGATGCGTTGTCTGTTGTAGAACAGGTGCGTCCAGCGATAGACAGTCGATCGTGCGTCTCTGAGGTCGTCGAAGAGCAGTGGACGTCCGAGCTCGGTCTTCATCCGTGCCCAGAATGATTCCATCGTTGCGTTGTCGTAGCAATTTCCTTTGTTGCTCATGCTCTGGATGAAGTTCCGCTTGGCAAGTTCAGTCCGGAACAGATCTGCATTGTACTGACTACCACGGTCGGAATGGAAGATGATCGGCTCCGGCGGTAGACGTCGGCGTACACGGCAGGCATCGTCGAAGGCTTTGAGCAGTGTCCGGGTCTGCATCGAATGCGAGACGACCATGCCCAGGATACGTCGGGAGCACAGATCCATGATAGCCACGGCATAGGCCTTGCCATTGCGGCACGGCAGTTCCGTGAAGTCACTCACCCAGACCTTGTCAGGGCGATGGACATCGAATGATCGCTGCAGGAGGTTGGCCGCCGGAACCAAGGTTTTCGATGAATCCGTCGTAGGGCGGAATCGACGCTTCACGTTGGCACGGATACCAGCTACCTGCATGATTCGTTCTACGGTCTTGCGGCTGATAACCTCGCCCTCACGGCGCAGGGCATGCGTCAGGCGCGGACTGCCGTAGCTACCGTTGCTCGCTTCGTGCATTTGACGGATGTGCAACCTCAGGCGCTCGTGCCGAAGATGCCGCTCCGATGGCCTACGGGACTTCCACGCGTGATAGGCCTGGCGGCTGATACCCAGAGCACTGCACATGAGCTTCAGAGGCCACTTCGCCCGACGTTCATCGACAAAACGGCACTTCATTTCGGGCGTTGCGAGAAGGAAGCCAGACCGACGGCCTCCTTTAGGATGTCACGCTCCATTTCCGCGCGTTTCAGCGCACGCTCCAGCTCGCGTATCCGTTGCTTATCCGTCTTCTCTGTCTCATCCACCGTCCTTTGGCCTGCATCCAGTATCCAGCGCCGAAGCGTTTCTTCGGCTATGCCAAGGTCTCGTGCCACACGCGTGTAGGGTTGCTTCTCTTCGACGACTAAACGTACCGCTTCTCGCTTGAATGCCTCGTCGTACCGTTCTCCTTTGGGACTTCCCATCGTTGATCTCCTTCCTTTGTTGGAAGTTCGAGACCTCTACACTGTCAACCAAACCGGGGGAACATCACATAGCATCAATCCGAACATCAGAGTTGACGTGTTGAAAACCGTTCTTCGTTGACCTTGTTGATATTCCTAATGTGTTGTCGTAGACCTCTGAGCCGGGGCTCGTTTGCTTGTTTCCCCTTGGCTTCTTGCAAGTTCTTCAGTGCTTTAGCTGTTGGGCGGAGCCGACATCTGGCAACCACAACACCTGTAATCTCAGTTCTTCCTTTAGAGAAGTGGGTCTTCTCCTTCTTGTGCCTGAAACCAGTGGTGTGGAGTATGGCCAGCACTCTTTTGGAAACATCGGTATGACGGAAATCCCATTGTGCAGAGATCGTGAGATCATCAACGTAACGGGAATACACTAGACCGCGTTCTTGGCATATGGCCATCAACTGTACGTCGAGTTCTCGCAAGGAGACGTTTGCGATGAAAGAACTGATTGGGGAACCGGTAGGCACTCTATTCTCGATGGTGACTAGTCTGGTCAGAACCTCAGCAATTTCAGGTGTAGTGAGGGTCTTGAGTGCCGAGTACACCATGCTCATGGTAACAGACGGGAAGAACTTCTCAATATCCACAAGGAAGAAGAATTCGCTGCGTAGATGCTGGCGAGCATTCGAGATGTAGCTTCTTCCCTTCACACTTCCGTGAACACATGTGGGAAATTCAATACGTGACTTCAGGAACTCGTAAAGCTTCTCCTGCAATTGTTTGAGTCTGTGGCGTGGTTTCTCGATTCCACGAGACTCATTATGGTTGTTTGGCTTCGGTACAGAATCAAAAGCGTAGAACTTGCCGTCAACATTCCGATTGGCATTGTCACAGTACCGAACAAAGTCTTCCCACGATTGAGTGAAACCAATCTGTCGAAGAAGGTATTGCTTATTCCCGATTAGTCTCGGTCTTAAGCGGGAAGATTTCTCTGAGGAAGGCATTGATCTGCGGTTGGGTTTGTCGGAAGTACTCTCGTTTCTCTGGGGCTACTTCATCTTCGGTCATTGAGAGGAAAACGAATACACTCAATGGCATTCCAAATACAACACTTGCCCTTTCAAGAACACTTTGGTGAAGCGTCCGATCTCCCTTCTCCACAAGAGAAAGGTGGGATTGGGTGATCTCCAGTCGTCGTGCAAGCTCGGTCTGCGACAGACCGTGGAGCTCACGGAGTTTTTTCATTGTGCTGCCAACGTCCATACGGAGATGCGCAAAGATTCAATGGGAGAAGTAGTAGAGAGGCTGATCATTCAACACGCTGGGATTGGTCTTGGAATACCTGAGGCCACTGGAATTTTCCAGTACCGTTACTCGCGATCAAGAAGGAATTCCAACTGGAAGTCGCGAATCAATATCCAAAGCCACTTGGCTTCTGTCTTCATTCCATCACTGAAACCCGCATCGGGATCGAACATCCCTTCAAGCTCCTCGATGATTTCTTGAAGACGCCATCGTGCGTCGTGATCAAAAAGAGCGGACCTGTTCCGCATGAGCGACTTGGCCTCATTGCTGAGGCGGGAGAGATGTTTCATAACATCTCCTTTCTGAATATGGAAGAAACTGCCACGCCCGCACTTGCGGGCGGGGGGTGTTCATTCCCGGTCGGGGTGACAGTTTCGACATAGTCCGCTCTAGGACCTCTCACACTTCCGGAGCTATCTACAGGGGGTGTACGAGCATCGTCGTAGCGTTGCGGTGCCAAGCGGCATCGTACACGGTACGACGAAGACATGCGGCATCACATACTGCATGCGCCATGAATCCACACACGAGGAGTGGAGCCGAAGATGGTATCTCCAGCGGTGGTCATTGTCATCCGATCCGAATCAGGCAAGTCATTCAAAGAACGTGATACGAAAGTACTGAGCCCTATGACTCTGAGCAATAGAATGTTTTCCACACGAGCAACTGATGTAGGGGAGAGTATGTGTTATGGTCTACCGAATCCCTTGATGTTAGTAACGTTGTAGATAACTACCAAGGAGTAGATAAGGTGAGTAGTAATCCGAATGATGTGCTGGTAAACGGAATCCGTGTCCCTGAAGGTTGTATCCCTGCGTGGACGTTGGATGAAAGTGAAAAGAACAGGTTGGTTGATGACCGCCGTCCTCTCAACTACAACCCGAGTACGTACTTCCAGCCCATAGAACACATGGGCGAGGACATTATTGTGGGCTATCTGGGACACGTGGAGAGCCGTGGTAGAGCAGGCACGGCGAAGTTTCATCATGAGGTCTATCGGCAGTCCTACACCTACTTTATCGACTACGCCGAGGGCAAGCCTGTCTACGTGACATTCGACCAAGTGACCGTTCATCGTCTCTTACAGATTCAGCCACGGGCTGGTGAACCGCTCCTGTGGTACTGGAAACGCATTGACTCACCCAAGAAGATTAACAGCCGCCATATCTTCATGGTCATGCCCTTCGAAGAGGGTCCTCTACAAGAGTTCTACACCGTCAACGTTAGAGATTTTCTAACGCAGGAAATGGGCCTCATTGTCCAACGTGCTGATTCTGTGCATGATAACGACGTAATCAGCGACACTGTGCTCCAGCTAATCGAGGAGTCAGCAATCATAATCGCAGATTCGTCCACGGCAAACAAGAACGTGTTCTATGAAATCGGATATGCTGATGCCAAAGGCAAAGAGCTGATCCTAATGCAAAACCGCAGTGCAGGCTCAATCTTCTTCGACAAAGCCCATCGACGTGGAATTCTGTACGATATGGACAAACCCGAGCAGTTCCGTGAGGAGTTACTGGCAACGGTGAAGCATATTCAGAACCGAGTTGGACAGAACAACTAGACGTTATGGTATCAGGGATTGAGCTTGTCCGTGATAAGTATTGGCTTATCAACGGAAGGATGAGGCTACTTCCCGTGCCGTCCCAAGGTGCTCAAGAACCGCTGGAGCAGTTCCACTGGTGTGAGCTGGAGTTTGGGTGCCAGTAGCAGGAACGAGTTCAGGCTGATCTCGGACTCGCCCCTTTCGAGTTTCGAGACATACGCCTGCTCCAACCCCTCGTCCGACACGGCCTCCTGTGAGAGACCCAATTCAAGTCTCCGTTCACGGATCAGTAGCCCAAGTGCTTGTGCAGTACTGGCCTTTTGTCCCTTGTGTATCACTAATTCCTTGAGCGGTCTAGCCATACGACCAAGCTATCCGAGCAAGGGGGCAGCAATTACTCCTATAGAAGTAAATGGATTCTTTCACGTCTGCTGGAGGCAGACTAGTACCAATAATCAATGGTCTCGGCAATGGCAAGCACATCCATCCATCGTGTGGTCATGATCACCACGGTCTGTATACTGAGTTTCCTGTCATACGAGAAGAGCTTCGGGCAAGACTTCCAAGTACATCGTGGCTGATGCAGTACCGCCATCCTCGATTTTGGATTTCCTCAGGAAATCTTCGTGGTACGAGCGATGACGCATGTGCTCTTCATAGACCCTCCGAATCCGGGTGAACACGGCGTCGATGTTCTTTCGTATTTCGTTCACGTTGGGGGCCTTCTCCGATAACTTCCCATCCTTGAGGATGAATTTCCTCGGCACGGAAATACCCGTGGACTTCCGGGTTCTTCCCTTAGGGTTTGCCGGACCGATCCACCGTTCGCAGATCACCGTACAGATGAAGGTGCCTTTGGTTGCCTTGGCCGAGGCCACCTTGTAGAGGAAGGATACGTGCAGAGCATCGCGTCCTATGCCGATCGTTTGAGAGTAAGACATTACGTCTCCTGTTGGGTTGGAAAGTGGTGGCACCAGTGGTGGTCCTCCAGTTCCCTGTAAGACTGTCTATCGCCCAAAAACCCAAGGAGACTTTCCCTTCAATCCCGCTGCCTGTGCGATGTCCACAGGCTATCGCCCAAAATGACAAAAGGCTTCCCAACATGGTTGAGAAGCCTTTGTACACCGTACGGGAATTGAACCCGTGTTACCGCCTTGAAAGGGCGGTGTCCTAACCCCTAGACGAACGGTGCAAAAACGGATCACAAATATAGGGGTCTGGGCCGTTATTGCCAAATTTGCAGGATGACAACCGTAGGAATCACCGGCGGAATAGGAACGGGCAAGTCCACCGTGGCGCAGATCCTGCGTCAACGGGGATGGCCGGTCTATGCGTCCGACGACACGGCCACAACCATCATGGAGAACGACGCCGACGTTCACCGCGAACTGGTGGAGCTGTTCGGGCCCTCAGCCATGCACGACGGAACGCCCGATCGCACGGCGATCGCCGCTCTGGTGTTCGGAGACGATCCGGAGGCCCGCCGACGTCTGGCGGCCCTGAACGCCATCGTCCACCCCCGCGTGCGGGAGGAACACCGGACCCGGATGGCCGAACATCGCGCCATGGGAACGCCCGTCATGGCCATCGAGTCGGCACTGCTGTTCGACGCCGGACTCGACCGGGAGGTCGACGTCGTGGTCGTGGTGGATGCCGACGACGACGTGCGGATCCGGCGGGTGATGGAGCGTAACAAGCTGACCCGCGAACAGGTCCTTGCACGGATCGCAGCCCAGATGCCGATGGCCGAACAACGTTCCAGGGCGAACTTCGTCATACGCAACGATGCCGGCCTGGAAGCCCTGACCGAGTCCACGAACGCCGTGGCGGCGAGGATCGAAGCAGGAGCTTCGGCAGGCGACGGACAAGTTTCATAGTTTTGCACTCACGTCTCATCCTTCATTCAAAGGTCATTCTGTTATGCCTTCCCCGCTCCATCTCACGGATGAAAGTTTCCAACCGGAAATCGAGTCAGGCGCCGTCGTCCTCGTGGACTTCTGGGCAGCCTGGTGCGGCCCGTGCCGTGCCATCGCACCCATCATCGACGAGCTCGCCGGTGAGTACGATGGTCGTGCCCGCATCGCCAAGGTCGACGTGGACAACAATCCGCGCGTCGCGCTGCAGTACGGTATCCGTTCGATCCCCGCCCTGCTGATCTTCAAGGGTGGCAAGGTCGTGGACACGATCGTTGGCGCGGTGCCGAAGAGCTATATCACGGACCGCCTCAACGCCCAGGTGAACTGAGCCATGGCACGCCCTTCTCTTCTCACCGAAGACGAACTGGCCGAACATATCAAGGACATTCCGTTGTGGCGCCGCGATGGCGCCACAATCGTTCGGGAGATAGCCGCCTCCGACTTCGCGGCCGCCGTCGGTGTCGTGAACGCCATCGCACTGCTCGCAGAGAAGGCAGACCATCATCCCGATCTGCTGATCTACGGCTGGAACAAGGTGCGCGTCACGCTCTCGACGCATGACCAGGGGGGACTGACGATTCTCGACATCCGCCTGGCCAAACAGATCGACGCACTCGCCTTTTCTACCATCGCCTAATCTGCCCATGTCAGCAATCCATGATATCACGGCCCGCGAGATTCTGGACTCGCGCGGTAATCCTACCCTTGAAGTCGATGTCGTTCTCGACGACGGTTCGATGGGCCGAGCCGCGGTGCCCTCCGGCGCCAGCACGGGTGAACACGAAGCCGTCGAACTGCGCGACGCCGACGAAGCACGTTATCACGGCAAGGGCGTACTCCGTGCCGTGGAACACATCGATACGGAAATCGCCGATGCCCTGCTGGGCATGGACGCAACGGACCAGCGCCAGATCGATCGCATCCTGTGCGACCTCGACGGTACGGCCAACAAGGCACGCCTGGGCGCCAACGCCATCCTCGGCGTTTCGCTGGCCGTCGCCAAGGCCGCAGCCGAATATCACGGCCTGCCGCTCTTCCGCTACCTCGGTGGCGTGAATGCGACGATGCTGCCCACGCCGATGATGAACATCCTGAACGGCGGACGTCATGCCGACAACAACGTCGACATCCAGGAATTCATGATCATGCCGCTCGGGGCGGATACCTTCTCCGACGGACTGCGCATGGGCACGGAAGTGTACCATACGCTGAAGTCCGTGCTCAAGAAGAAGGGACTGTCCACGGCAATCGGCGACGAAGGCGGCTTCGCACCGTCACTGGCATCCAACGAACAGGCCCTGGACGTCATCATGGAAGCCATCGCCGCCGCAGGCTATACGCCGGGCGACGACATCGTGCTCGCCCTCGACGTGGCTGCGAGCGAGATGTGGAAGGACGACGGCTACGTGATGTACAAGTCGACGAAGGAAAAGAAGTCCCGCGAGGAGATGATCTCGTGGTATACGTCGCTCTGCGAACGCTATCCCATCGTTTCCATCGAGGACGGTATGGGCGAGAACGACTGGGACGGATGGAAGGGCCTTACCGATGCCGTCGGCGATCACGTCCAGCTCGTCGGTGACGATCTGTTCGTCACGAACGTCGACTTCCTCTCCAAGGGGATTTCCGAAGGCGTGGCCAACTCCATCCTCATCAAGGTCAACCAGATCGGCACACTCAGCGAAACGCTGGATGCCGTATCCCTGGCCCACCGCTATGGCTACAGTGCCGTGATCTCGCACCGCTCTGGTGAAACGGAAGATGCGACCATCGCCGACATCGCCGTGGCGGTATCCTCCGGTCAGATCAAGACGGGAGCACCGTGCCGCAGTGACCGGGTGGCAAAGTACAACCAGCTGCTCCGCATCGAGGAAATGCTCGGCGAAGATGCCGAGTATGCCGCAGATCAGACCATCGCCTAACGATCAACAGCATACGGACAACATGAGCAACAACATCGTCTTCGGCACTGACGGATGGCGTGGCGTCATCGCCCGCGACTATACGTTCGACAATCTCACGCTGGTGGCCCATGCCACCGCACGATACGTCAAGACGCTCAAGGCGAAGAGTCCTGCCGTCGTCATCGGATACGACACGCGATTCCTCTCGAAGGAATTCGCTTCGCATACGGCCTGCATCCTGGCTTCCTATGGCATCACCGTGCACCTGACGGAGACGTTCTCGAGTACGCCGCAGGTGTCGTTCCATACGAAGCAGAAGGGCGCACAGCTCGGCGTGGTGATCACGGCAAGTCACAATCCGCCCATCTACAACGGCTTCAAGGTGAAGGCGAGCTTCGGGGGCCCGGCCGTTCCGGAGCAGATCGCCCTGATCGAATCGCAACTGGCGGCCCTGAAGGGCAAGGCTCCGAAGGCTTCGTCGACGTCGTACGACGACTACATCGACCAGCGCCTGATACGTCCGTTCGATGCGAAGGAATCCTACATCCGCTATCTGCGCAAGAAGATCGACCTCGATCTCATCGTGAAGAGCGGTATCAAGGTCCTCTACGATCCCATGCACGGCGCCGGTATCGACTTCATGCATCGCATCCTTCCGGGTGTGGCCGAAATCCACGGCGAGTACAATCCGTCCTTCGGCGAAGTGGATCATCCCGAGCCCATCGCCGAATGCCTGCGTCCGCTGATGGACGCCGTAAAGAAGAAGAAATTCGACGTGGGTCTCGCTACCGATGGCGACGCCGATCGTCTGGGTGCCGTGGATCATACGGGTGCCTTCGTCGACCCGCACAGGATCTTCATGCTGCTCATGAAGTATCTGTACGAGGACAAGAAGCGTCGTGGCGCCGTGGTCAAGACGGTATCGCTGACGTCGATGGTCAGCGCCTACTGCGAGAAGCACGGCATCAAGGTCTACGAAACGCCCATCGGGTTCAAGTACGTGGCCAAGCTGATGGCGGAGGAGAAGATCCTCATCGGCGGTGAGGAAAGCGGTGGTCTCGGAACGTCGCTCCACATTCCCGAGCGCGACGGCATCTTCAACGGTCTGTTGCTGCTGGAGATGATCGCGAAGCGTGGCAAGACGCTGCACGAGCTGTGCGAGGAACTCGACGAGGAATTCGGTCCGCACCGCTACCGTCGTCGCGACGTCCACGTCACGGAATCGCAGAAGAAGGCCATCCTCGGAGCATGCGCCAAGCAGCCCCTGAAGATCGGTCGCTACAACGTGCTGAAGGTGGATACGCGCGACGGCTACAAGTTCTATGTGGAAGGTGGAGCGTGGCTGCTGATCCGCGCGTCGGGCACGGAGCCGCTCATCCGCTTCTACAGCGAAGCCGCGTCGATCGCGACGGTGAACGAACTGATCGAGGAAGCCCTGAAGCTCAAGTGACGAGCGGACATATCGACGAATCACGGAAGGCGTCGTCCCGGAAGGGGTGGCGCCTTCGTCGTAGAAAAGCAGGGCGATGTGTGTGCTTCCGGTATGCAGGAGGATGAGCGGTTGAGACTGGTACATGAATGAAGAGCGTGATTTTATAAAGATCTGTAGTACTTTGGAGCCGAAATACGATAGGGAATAGTATTATGCCGGATGATGTGCAGATGGAATGATGACAGTAGTATACTATGCCTGTGTTGCAGGAGTGCAAATGCTGACCGATGACGAGATAGAACGCATGCTCTATATCGGGAAAAAGATAGACGGAGACTTCCTTTGCATATCCTCCGTATGAATGCCGTGCCGAACATGGCGCACAGGAGATCGTCCCGAACCGTCGAAGGGGATGATGGAAATACCTATTGTGTCAAGCTTCGGCAGAATGCGGAGAATGTTTTCGATTTCTCGGTGATTCTGGTCGTCAGTATCGCAGGAAAAGATGTCATACTGCGTCGCTATAACGGTAGATCACATGAGCATCGGAATCAGATAGAGCAGGACAAGTTCTATGACTATCATATACATACCGCTACAAGGCGATATTTCGAACGCGGATGCAATCCAGACGGTTTCGCGGAACCTACTGACCGGTACACGACAATCGCCGAAGCAGTAGATTGCCTGCTGTCGGATTGCGGGTTCTATTATGAAGGGCCTGCAATGCCATTGTTTCCGGAGAAGGAGTGAATGAACGAGGATGCCAGCATAGAATCCGAATTGAGAGCTTCCATCAGCAGGGAAGTCGTCCTCCATCGAGAAGGTTCGAGATGGCTGGTGTTCACGCCATTCAGGTTCGATGATGGAGACAGCTTCGTGATAGCCTTGCATAAGGACCAGAACCGCTGGTACTTCAGCGACGAAGGGCATACCTTGATGCATCTGTCGTACAGAATCGATGAAGCCATGCTCCAGAAAGGGAATAGGGCCGAGATCATCAGTGGTACGCTGTCGCCGTTCGACGTGAAGAACAAGCGTGGCGTACTTGTCAAGGACGTAGAGGATGACGATTTTGGCAATGCCCTATATTCCTTCATCCAGGCAATCGTCAAGGTGTCCGATGTATCTATGCTGTCACGTGACCGTGTCAGAAGTACATTTCTGGAGGACGTGGACAATTTCCTGCGGGAAGTAGTCGGTACCGGGCTGGTAAAAGACTGGATAGACAAGAAGTATGATAGTGAAGCGAGATATCGGGTACCGTATGCGATCGAAACTGTGCGTAACCCTCTCTGGGTCTTCCCGATACAAAGTGATAGTACGGTTCAGGACGCTACCATCGTGATGCTGAAACATGAGTCCTGGGGAACGGCGTTCGAAGGAGTTGGAATATTCGAGCAGCAATCGACGATATCACGTGACCGCCTCGCCCGCTTCTCAGACGTATGTGGTAAACAGTTTTCATCTCTGGAAGGTAATCGCGATCGCATCAAGGACTACCTGCAACGCGAGATGTCGTAGTCTAAGGCTCCCTGGTTACAACACATCCACGGCATCCTTCAAGCCCGGCGCCGCTTCGTCCTTCCCACTCAGAATGGGAGTCGCTGCCTTCCACGGAATGGCGAGAACGGGGTCCAGAGCGTTGATGCAACGTTCGTTGACGGGATTGTACACATGCGTGCAGCGATAGAGTACGTCCGCCGCATCCGAGACGATGCAGAAGCCATTGGCGAAGCCCGGTGGAATCCACACGATGTGCTGGTTCTCTTCGTTGACGTCGAGCGTCACATGTTTGCCGAACGTCGGCGATGACGAGCGGACATCGAGCTCGACGAGCTGGATGGCTCCACGTACGACGCGCAGGAGCTTGCCCATGGGCTGACCGACGGTGTAGTGCAGGCCCCTGATGACGTCGCGGCGACTGTGCGAATGGTTGTCCTGGACGAAGTCCGTTGCGATGCCGAGGTCCCGTAGCTGATCTTCACGGAACGATTCGATGAACCATCCGCGGTTGTCGTCGTGACGCTGCGGTTGCAGGACGACGATACCGTCGAGATGCGTGGAGACGATGGTGAATGCCATGATATGCAGGGATTGCGATTACGGATTGATGGAGACGAGCGTTTCCGCACGTTGCGGATACGTGTTGCGCAAGCGGTCGAACGTCGCTGCCGACGGATCGGCGATCATACCGTGTACGAAGCGGGCCGTGTCCTCGACGAGCGGACGGTTGACGCGAAGATGGTCGCGCAGGGCTTCCGTATCGGTGTCCACGATGACCGACGGCTTGGGGATGACGGCATCCACCGCTTCGAGGAAGATGTCGGTGGGCAGATCCTTCCAGCGCAACCATGCTTCGCCGATCATGCGCGCACCGTTGTACTTGCCGTTCAGCGTATGTCCCGCCACGTGGGGCGTAGCGACGAGCGTATGGGGAAGCAATGCGGTGTCGATCGACGGCTCGTTCGCGAAGACGTCGAGCACGAGGGCCCTCCGCGTACGCAGGACGTCGTCGAGTAGTGCCGCCTCGTCGATGATGCCGCCTCGTGCCGCGTTGATGACCAGCGCCTCGTCACGAAGCTTGCGCAATCGTGCGGCATCGATGAGTCCGGCGGTCGGATAAGGGACGTCGACGACGAGCGGTGTATGGACGGTCAATACGTCGACGATGGTCAACAGCTCGTCGAGTTCCATGTGCGGTGCGGGCATCGCGATACCGGCATCACGCAAGGGAGGATCGTTCACCACGACGTCCATGCCGAGAGCACGGGCATGGTCCACGATCCTGCGGCCGACATTGCCGCATCCGACGATGCCGATCGTCCTGCCTTCCAGCAACGTCGACCATTCCAGCATCGCCGCGACGACGTATTCGGCGACGGCCGCCGCATTGCTGCCGGGCGCGCTCGCGACGGCGATGGAATGCGTCGAGAGCCAGGAAAGATCCATGTGATCCATGCCGGCCGTGGCCGTGGCTATGAAGCCGACATTCGTGCCGTCGAGCAACGTGCGGCCGACCTTCGTCGTCGACCGCACGAGCAGGGTATCGGCATCGCAGTCGATGATGTCGTCACGACGCAGATGTCTTCCCTCGACGATGCGGACGTCGTCGTAAGGCGACAGCAGGTCGGCCAGAAGAGGGATGTTCGCATCGATGATGATCACGGGCTGCTACGTATGGAAGTCGAACATGTCATTCGCGGATCAGAAGGCGCGAGGCGACGCGATGTCCGGCTCGTGCCGTGACAATATATGTTCCAGCCGTTACGGTCGGGCCATCCGACGTTCCGTTCCATGTCATGATATGCGGCATCGACGCCGACTGGACTATTGAAGACCAGACGATACGGCCGAACATATCCGTAACGGAAAGCTCGACGTCTCCGGTCCATCCTCGAAGCATGATGGATGTACGACTCGTGGATGGATTGGGTGCGATGGCCAGTTCGGGCGCGAAGGTCCCGTCCGCATCCGCGACGGACGTAATCAGCGACGTTCCCTGAAGCACGACGACCGGTGTGAAGTACGACGTCGTGATCGGCGTGAGCTCGGCGACGATCGTCTCCAGGTTCGTGCCCGCTTCGTACGGATAGAATTCGACGGGAACCGTGACCTTCTCACCGACGGCAACCGTGACGGGATCGACATGCTGGACGCGGAAGCTTTCCGCACCGTCACCGCCGATCATGACGCCCTGGAGCGTGATCGTATCGTTGCCGACGTTCGTGAAGGTGACGGATGCATCGACCATGCTGCCGTCGAACGTCGGGAAGACGACGGCGTCGTGATCGGGAACGAGCTTGCCGCTGACGGTGAGTCCGCGCAGCGGATGTTTGACGGCACCGATGGATGCGTGGCCGATCTCGATGTGCAGGATGTCGTCGATGGGACCTTCTTTCGACGGACGGTACTGCGTCTCGACATAGAAGCTGCGGCCGGGTTCGATGGAGAATGGAATGCGCGAGGACACGCCGTTGAAGCTTTCACCGAAGTAGTAGGTGTAGGCACTCGTGATGTTGAGAGGGGCGTCGCCCGTGTTGCGGATGTAGGTACGGAAGATGTAGGCATCACCGACGAGGCATCGCACGACGGTCGTGTCGTCGTCGATGGTCAGTTCGGGCTTCGCATCGTCCGCAACGGGAATCAGCTCGTAGATGCAGTCATCGTAGGGACGGATCTCTTCGGGAACGGGTCCGCCATCGCGATTGCTCGTCGCGATGAAGATGCGTCCCGATGGTGTGACGCAGACGTCGCGCAGGCGGCCGTAACGAATGGGGAACCAGTGCTTCACGTTCACGATGGAATCGTGCGTTGCGTTCAGCTTGAGTTGCGTCATCGACATGGCCTTGAGACTCGTCACGAGCAGCGAGTTCCCCAACGCCGTATAGGGCCCGTCGGAATAGTAACTCATGCCGGACAGGGCGAGGGTGGAAGGCCCGGTCGTCCAGAACGGTTCCCGTGTGTCGTGTTCGGCCCTGTAGGCCTTCTCGTCATCCGTATCCGCCGGACCGACGACGTCGGGCCAGCCGTAATTGCGTCCCTTGACGAGGATGTTCACTTCGTCATCGGTGTCCGGTCCGTGTTCGGCGCTGAGCAAGGTGCCGTCGGGAAGGAAGACGAGGCCTTGCTGGTTGCGGTGTCCCATCGTCCACATGTACGAGCCCGGATACGGATTGTCGTCGGGAATCGAACCATCGAGATTCATGCGCAGCGTCTTGCCGTAGATGGACGAGGGATCCTGGACGAGTTCGGTATGGGGCAGTTCGCCGTTGGTGATGTAGAGCTTGCGATCGGGGCCGATCTTCATGCGTCCGCCCTGATGCCAGGCCCATCCTTCCTCCTGACGGAATATCTCGACAGGGTCGACGAGGGCCGTGCCATCGTACGTATAGCGGAAGTAGGCCTTGTAGATCGAGCCTTCGGGACCGTTGGCGATATAACCCGTGAAGACATAGGGAGAATCGGGGAAGTCGGGATGGAGGGCCAGGCCGAGCAGGCCGCCTTCCATGATCTGGTGCATCCGTTCGTGAACGTCGAGGAGTTCCTGACGTTCGCCCGTTTCGGGGTCGATGCGGCTGATGTAGCCCTTGCGCTCGGAAGCCCAGAGATGATTGTCCGGTCCCCACGTCACTTCCCATACGACGCGGAGACTGTCGGAAACCCGGCGTACGGTGAAGTCCTGTTGTGCCTGAAGTTGCTGCATGCCGAACAGGATGCAGCAGACGGAAAGAAAACGACGAACTGTCATGACCAAACCTCGATCGATCAACAAAAAAGCGGCATCTGCCGCTTCACGATCGAAAGGGCAGATGGTTAGATGACGAGATGGATACCATCGAGGGTCCAGCGTTGCCGTACCAGAACGGTAGCAGGCAACCGGATCCAGCGCTCCGATGGAGTGTATGGATCGGAAGTCCCATGATCGAACCGCCCATTACGGTTCGTATCGATGATCACGTCCAGTGAATATGTCCCGGCCGGGAGACTGTCGGCCACCCATGTCTCTCCACTACGGACCTCGAGGGTCCGGACGACTGCGCCGCGGTCGTCGATGAACCGTAGAAGATACGGCCCACCGACCAAAGATGTATCCCTGAAGGTTCCATTCACCGTTCCCGGGTCGGTCCGGTCGGACGTCCTGAAGGTGCGGACGATGGTCGTATCCGGCATGCCGACGCCCGTCAGCGACTGCAATCCCGATAACGAGATCCGCGCATCGTACTGTGACGATGCCTTGAGCGATTGGCTCATCTTCAGGACGAGCGTACGGTCGTTCTTCCACTCGGCGGACAACGGAACGGTATCCGTTCCTCCCGTTATCGTACCACGTACGGAAACCGTCGTACGGTTGACGAAGTCGCTGAATTCGATTTCGAATGGCGTCGATGACGTGATGTTGCGCGCACTGTCCCTGACGGAAACGGCGATCAGTCGAAGGGAGGTCGTGTCGTCGAGTGCAGGCACGTTCACGTCGTGGGACAGCGTCGTATCGGACAACGCATTGCCCGTCGTATCGCGGACGGTCGTCGTATCGAAGTGGACCTTGTGGTTGCCGGGAATCATCGATTCCGTCGTCAGAACGACGAAGCGGTCCTTCGCACCCGGTGCCTGTACCATCGCCATGACCGGAGTCGTGTGATCGAGCGTATCGGTGACGCCGATCGACATGGCATCCTGCGCGGGAACGACCGGTTCACTGAACTGTACAAGGAGCCGGCGCGACGACAGTGCGCGTACCCGCGTGATGTAGGGACGGAGGACGTCGATCGGAGGTCCCATCCGGACAGCGATAGGCGTGCTGCGTCCGTCGCGCACGGTGACGTCCGCGCGTGCCATGCCGAACTCTTCGTTGGGATCGAGCAGGCCATTGCGATTGACGTCGCGTACCGCCATGACGCGATAGGTTCCGTCGGCGAGACCATTGACGGTGAAGGCCCCAGACGTCCCGACCGGCAGGCGATACTTCGGCTGCCGGTTGCGCGGAGTGAAGGCCGACGTCAGCGTATCCGCACCCTGATAGCAGAAGATCGTGATGTTGTCCATCGACGTTGCCGTGACGGATCCCGAAACCGTACCGGTATCGATACTGCTGCCGGTGGAGAAGACGAGGGAATATGCTTCCGCGGGTTTGTTGCCACGGGTATCGGTATAGTCCGAACCGATCGTGACCGTATAGGTCGTGTTCGGCGTCAGCGGTTCCGTGAAGGTCACGTCGACTTCATCGCCCGAATAGGACGAGTTGAAGGTTGCCGTCGGCTGTACCGAAATGGCATTGCGGACGGTTGGCTGGACGTAGGTCGAGAAGCGGATGGTGATGCCGTCGCCCGTGAAGTTGCGCGTGCGCTGGGGTGGAGACGTCGTATCGACCGACGGCGGCGTCTTGTCCTGTGGACCACCGGACGGAGCGATACGTACGGCACATGCCGTCAGGAACAATGACAGCGACAGGAGAACTATGTTCGACACGACACGAACGTACATCATCATCCCGCAAAACTACGCCGCAGGCAGTCGACTGCTATCTTTGTGCCTGTGACCAATCCAATACCACCACGGATCCGCGCCTGGCTGCACGAGGCGTGGAGCACCATCTACGAGTTCGGCGAGATCACGGACCGCCGGCACATCTTTCTGCTGGCAAGCGGTATCGCCTACAATCAGTTGCTGTGTCTGATCCCGCTCGTCCTGCTCGTGATCTCCATCATCAGCGGCTTCATCGACGAGCAGGCCACGAAGGAATCCGTACGGAACTTCCTGGTCGGCATCATGCCCAACGTCAAGACCACGGATGCGATCTCGGCCGTGTTGCTCGAACTCGGCACGGTATTCAGCTATAGTACGATCGCCGGCTGGATTGCCGGTGTGGCTCTGCTGTGGACGGCCTCGGCGTTGTTCAGTTCCATGCGTACGGGACTGAATGCGATCTTCCACATCCCGACGCCGAAGTTCTTCGTGCTCTACAGGCTGAAGGACATGCTGCTGACGATCATCACGGCCATCCTCGTCATGGTGACGACGCTCGTGACACCGCTCGTGTCCCTGATCGGAAACTACGGTACGAGCATGCTGCCCGACAGCCTCAGTGGTGTCGTCTCCGGTATCACGGCCCAGATCATCAGCATGGCCACGGCCATCCTGCTGTTCTTCGTGCTATACAGATTCATGCCCAACAAGAAGCTTCCCTGGCCCATCATCCTGATCAGTACGCTGTCCGCCTTCGTCCTGTGGGAAGTGGCCCGTGCCTTCTTCTCCTGGTACATGAATACGGCCACGAACTTCAGCAGGTTCTACGGTGGGTACGTGGCCTTCGCCTCGCTGGCGCTCTGGCTCTACTATCTTTCGCTCGTCTTTCTCATCTCGGCCGAGATCGGGCAATTCGTCTACATCAAGCGCACGCAGCACCGTCCGCCCGACGTGTGATCAGAAGCGCAGCAGGCTGTTCCACTTGAGATAGAGCTCCCATGTGGCACGGACGTCGCGCAGGCAGTAGTCGGCAATCTCGGTGAGGCGTCGTTGCGCGAAGAGATCACTCACCATGGAGCCGTCCACACCTTCGGCCTTCGGCGAGACGATGCCGAAGGACTTGGCGAAGAAATCGAAGTTGAAACGCCGGGTGGCGCCGCTGGCCTGACCGTTGAAGTAGGTGAGGCGGTCGAGCAGATCGATATGGGCACTGTAGCTGAAACGCGTACCGTCCATGAGATTGCGGGCTGGGCGTATGCCGAGGACGGCGCTTCGCAGCATGAGCCAGGGGGCGTCGAAGCCGCGGCCGTTGAACGAGACGAGGGTGATGCCCTTGTACTGCGTGAGGAGCTTCCAGAAGTTCTCGATCATGACGCGCTCGGAGCTGTAGTGGCAGGCCGCACCGGACGGGAGCGTGTCCGTGCGGACACCGTCTTCGTCCGTCATGGAATCGTCGACCATGTAGGCTACGGAACGACCGTTCCATTCGTCGCCGGAGGCCTTCATGAGCTGCATGCCGATGCAGACGATGCGTCCCGTCATCGGTGATAGGGCGAACTCGCCGATCTTCTTTTCACGTTCCTCGTCCGTCACGGTATTCCGCAACAGGTATTCCTGTTGCGCATCGTCGAAGTGATCGAGCGGAAGGCCGACGGTTTCGAGGTCGAAGACGAGGAATTGTTCTTCCATGACATCACTTCGTGAGGATGATGAATTCGGTGCGGCGATTGAGGGCACGGCCTTCGTCCGTGTCGTTCGATGCGATAGGTACGGCGTCGCCGAAGCCTTTCGCACTGACGCGTTTGCCGTCGACGCCGGCACGCACGATGGCTTCACGTACGGCCTGGGCCCTGCGTTCGGACAACGTTGCGTTGTAGGTGCTGTCCGACGTACGGTTCATGTTGTCCGTGTGACCTCTCACCTCGATCGTCATCGTTGGGAATGCCTTCAGCATGGTGACGACGTTGTCGATGGCAGCCTTCGACTCCTTGGTGAGCGTCGACTTGTTGAAGTCGAAGAAGACGTTCAGCAGTGTGATGGATCCGACGTCCGGTGTGTTGTCGTAGGCGAACTCCGTCGCCAGGCTGTCTTTCGGGAAGCAGAACGACATCTTGACGGTATGCAGGCCATATTCCTGTGGTGTGTACTCGACGACGTAGGCGTTCTTCAGACGACGGTAGACATCCTCGAACATCGGTTCGAATTCCGATGTCCGGTAGATGTGATGGTAGGACCCACCGGTGGCGCGGGCGATACCTTCCATGTAGCCTTCGTTGATACCTTCGCCGAAGTCGACGGCGCAGACGGCCACATGGCTGTTCCTGGCATAGCGGATGAGGGAGTCGCGTGTGATCTTCGACGAATTCTCCTGGCCGTCCGTGAAGACGATGACGGCCTTGCGTACATATCCGTTCGCGGAGGCGTTGAGGTGGTCGATGGCTCCGGCGACGCCCGAATGGATGGCGGTGCCTCCCCCGAATCCTTCCAGGCCGTTCTTCGCGAGCAGTCCCTTCAGTGCCGTGCCATCCTTCGAGAGCGGTGCCTCGACCTGGATACGGTGGTCATAGCGGACGAGACTGATGCCGTCTTCGGCGGCCTTCCTGTCGAGGAACGCCGCTGCGGCCTCCTGCACGGATCTCGCTCTGGCGTCGCCCATCGATCCGCTATGGTCGGTGACGAGGGCCACGGCGATCGGTTCGTGATCACGTTCCGACACTTCGCGGACGGTGAACTTCTTCACGTCGCGTTTCGTATCGCCGACGGTTTCGGTGATCCTGCACCACATGTTCTTGAAGGCTCCCTGTGACGCGCCCTGGAAGTAGGTTCCCGTGGAGTCCACGATATGCATGTACATGCGGACCTTGCCGGCGTCGCCGATGTCGACGCGGCCCGGCGAAATGGCCATGGATTGCGTCTTTTTCTGGGGCATCGGCGCCACGTTCCGTACGAAGACGGGAGCATATCCGGGTGGTGGCGTTGCGTCGGCCGTGGCCGGCGGTTCCTGATAGGTGGCACAGCCCGATGCAAGGATGGCGAGTACGCCGATCGCGCCCCCTAATGTCCTCTTCGTCCGTTTCATGATGATCCCTCTGTTCCCGTAACACCGCCATGAAATAACAACGCCGGTCGATGACCGGCGCAAATATACATGGCATCAGAGCGGCCGCATGGAATCGGTCGATTATCAGTGGACTACGGTGATGGGCGCGCGGAAGACGTCCTTGTCCGTGGTGAGGATGACATGATACGATCCGGCGGCCAGGCCGTTCACCGGCAGCGTGAGCGTGGACGTTCGGCTCGGCATCACGGAACGTACGATCGATCCCTGGGCATCGTAGATGTCCACGCCGATGACCGTTGAGATGATGTCGCCCTGGATCGTGACGATGCCGGTTGCAGGATTGGGCCCGACGCGGACGCCGGACGCTTCGCCGATCTCACGGACGGAGGTCGCGTTACCGATGACGAACGTCACGGTGTACTGCAGGCTGTCGCCGGGATTGCCGTTGTTGAACAGCGTATAGGTGATCGTGCTCGTGCCTTCGATGCCGCCGGGCGAAAGCTGGGCTTTCAGATCGGTCGTGCCGTCCGGCAGGACGTCGAAGCCGTCGCGGTCGGCCGGGTTGTCGTCCGGAAACACGAAGTAGCACAGGTCGCCGAAGCAGATGCTGACGTTATGTCCATCGACGACGCGGGAGAGATCGGCCCGGAAATTGACGGGAACCGTACCTGAGCCGACATTACGCAATTGAGCGTGGGTGGTAGCCGTCCCTCCACCAGGCGTAGCCTTCACGGGTTGTGGATCCTGGGAATCGAGCTTCAGCGACTGGGCCGAGGCATCGACGCCGAAGGCGAGCATGAGGGCAGCGGCCAACGCAAGTGTCTGATTTTTCATATTTTTTCGCTCCTCAGAGTAGTATGTCATACGAACCTACAAAACGACGGACGTCGTGCCAAGCGGGTGTACAGACCCGACTTTCGGGCGTCTGTTACACCGGAAGCACCATGCGCCTTCATTTTCTTCTCGTGGCGGTTCTCGTCCTCCTCGGCGCCGCCAGCATGTCGGCACAGGACTCGACGCAATCCTCTCTCCCCGCCGTCAAGATCCGTAACGCCGCCGGCGAGCTGGTCAATACCGCCGACCTGTCGAAGAGCGACGCTCCGGTGGTGATCAGTTTCTGGGCCACGTGGTGCAAGCCCTGCATCCAGGAGCTGAATACCTATCATGGACTGTACGAACAATGGCGCAAGGACCTCGGCGTGACCGTCGTGGCCGTGTCCATCGACGATAGCCGCAATGCGCAGAAAGTTCCTGCCTTCATCAAGGGCCGGGGCTGGGATTTCAACGTCCTGCTCGACGTGAACGGCGACTTCAAGCGCGCAATGAACGTAAACAACGTGCCGCACACCTTCCTGGTAAAGAACGGTAAGATCGTCTGGCAACATAGTGCCTATGCGGCTGGCGACGAGGAAGACCTCGAACGCGAGATCAAGAAGCTCCTCGGTCGTCCTACAGAAGGCTGATTTTCATGACCATACCAACACCTCTTGCCATCGGCGTCCTGTGCACGCTGATAGCCCCCTTCGCTATCGTATCGGCATCTGCGCAATTCGACGATCTCGGCAAGATCACGGGCAGCGTCCAGCTCGACGCCCAGACGTATTCCAAGGATACGCTCATCGGTGCCCCCGAAGTTCCCGAGAAGATCCTCTCGAACGCCTTCGTGAACCTGCTCTACACACGTGGCAAGTTCACGGCCGGTCTGCGCTTCGAATCGTATCAGAATCCTCTTCTGGGTATCGATCCTCGCTATGCGTCGACGGGAGCAGGAACCGGTATCGGTATTCCGTACCGCTTCTTCACCTACAGCGACACGCACTTCGAGATCACGGGCGGGAACTTCTACGAGCAGTTCGGTAGCGGTATGATCCTGCGGACCTACGAAGAACGGAACCTCGGCTTCGACAATTCCATCGACGGCGTGCGCGCACGCTTCATGCCCATCGATGGTATCAAGCTGACCGGCTTCATCGGACGCCAGCGTTCCTTCTTCGATCTGAGCGAAGGGATCATGCGGGGAGCCGATCTGAGCCTCGATATCAACTCCATCGACGAGAACCTGTTGCCCAGGGACATGCAGGTACAGCTCGGCGGAAGCATGGTGAGCCGCTTCCAGCCCGACCTCGACGACTTCCTCAAGCTGCCCGAGAACGTGATGGCATGGAGTACGAGAGCACGCCTGGGATATCAGGATGTGAACCTCGACATGGAGTACGCCCACAAGATCAACGATCCGAGCGCCGCGAACGGCCAGTCCTTCAATACCGGTAACGCCATCTATGCCAACCTGTCCTATGCCCGTCAGGGCCTCGGCGTGAACCTGGCGGCGAAGCGTATCGACAACATGGACTTCCGCAGCGACCGCACGGCCACCGGCAACGTCCAGACCGTCAACTACCTCCCCGCGCTCACGAAGCAGCATACGTGGCGCCTCATCACGCTCTATCCCTATGCCACCCAGCCGACGGGCGAGTTCGCCGTCCAGGCCGACGTGACGTTCACGATTCCCAAGGGATCGTTCCTCGGTGACGACGAAACGACGGTCTCCCTCAACTACTCCGAAGTCCGTGCCCTCGATACGACCTGGACGACGGACCTGCGCTACGATGCGAAGTTCATGTGGAGCGATCGCAAGTATTATCAGGATGCCAATATCGAGATCCAGCGGAAATGGGGGCGGAAGTTCAAAACGACCTTCTCCTTCATCCACCTGAAGTACGACCAGGACATCATCGAACGCCGTGCCGCTCCTACCGAAAAGAAGTACGGTCTGATCACGGCCGACTTCGCCGTCCTCGAACTCTGGTGGCAGACGGCCCGCGGCCAGAGCCTCCGCACGGAATTCCAGTACATGAAGGTCACGCACGAAGCCGGTGCCCAGCTCGCACTGCAGAACGGTGACTGGGCCATGGCACTCTTCGAATACACCGTGTCGCCGTCATGGTTCTTCACGGTCTTCGACGAATACAACTTCGGCAACAACGACGAAGCCTTGCGCGTCCACTATCCCAATGCCACGGTTGCCTACGTGAAGGATGCCCTTCGCCTGCAGGCCGGCTACGGACGTGTCCGCGGCGGTATCCTCTGCGTGGGCGGTATCTGCCGTCCCGTTCCTGCGTCCAACGGCTTCACGCTGGGCCTGACCTATACGTTTTGATCCCGGCCGACGGTAACACGGTATCCCGAATCGTGTCGTTGTCGGTGATCCGAATGGAGAACCATCATGATGAAACGTATCCGACTCCCTCTTCTCGCGCTTGCGGTGGCCACCCTCGTGGGTGCCTGCGACGTCATCGACGCTCCGTATCGTGAAACGCCGGTCAATCCCGGCGGCGGCGATTCCATCAAGCAGAATATCCTGCTCGAGGACTACACCGGTCACACGTGTGGAAACTGTCCGGAAGCCGCCACCATCGCCAAGCAGCTCGAGACGACGTACGGTGCGGATCGTGTCGTCATCGTCGCCGTTCATGCCGGTCCGTTCGCCTATCCGGAACTGCCGGACTATCCCATGGATTTCCAGACGCCGGACGCGACGCAGCTCGACAATACCTTCCGTATCAGCCGCGCGGGCAATCCCAACGGTATGGTGAATCGCACCGCGCGTAACGGCAAGGTGATCCTCGGCAAGGACCAGTGGTCCACGGTGGTGGCGGGACTTCTCGGTAACAAGCCTGCCGTCGATCTCGATATCTCGCACACCTACAATGCAGCTACGAGGGCCATCGATATCACGGCGAAGGTCAAGTATCTCGTCGCAGGTACGAGCGACTACCAGATCGTGGCATTGCTTACGGAAAGCAAGATCATCTCGGATCAGAAGGATTATCGCGTCAATCCGTCGCACGTTCCCGACTACGAATTCGAACACGTCATGCGTTCGTCCATGAACGGAACGTGGGGCGAAGTTCTCAGTGCCCAGCCCGTGGCCGCCGGACAGACCATACAGAAGACGATCTCCTATACCATTCCTGCGGACAAGACGTGGAAGCCGGAGAACTGCTCGGTCGTCGTCTACGTCCATCGTCACAACACGACGAAGGAAGTGCTTCAGGTGAAGCAGACCAAGCTGATCAAGTGAACGGGGCCGTTGGGGCCCCTGCGCGTGATGTGAAGATCAGTACCCTATCCTGATCTCGAAGGAACCGTAAAGGAACGATCCCGGTGCATTGCCGCCGTTGCGGTTTTCGTAGCCGATGCGCAGATCGGTGAAGATGTTCGAATACCACTCCGCGGAGAACCAGAGTCGTACACGACGGCTATAGCTCACGTTGCCGCGAAGGAAACGATTGCCCTGGAGGAAGTCTCCGTCGCCGCGGAAGACGTCGCCACCGACGTTGCCGATCGGCGTCATCACACCCGATCCGGGGAATCGCGGATCCTCTCCCATGACGATGTGCCCCGTGCTGTCCAGCAGGTTCTCGCCGTGTCTCGTGAAGTCCAGATCGATGCGCAGGAATGTCCGTGGCGTGAACCACTGCCGTACCTGCAGCGCGAGCCTGTCGCTGTTCGGCTGCATGTCGTAGCCGACGGGAGCGCCGAGGTGCGTATAGGACGCGTTCATGCTGCGGTGCGAGAACGTGAAGGGCGTGATCCGCGCATACTCCATGCTGACGAGGGTCGGGGCGTCCATGACGTGCCACGGCAGAAGTTGGGACATGCCGAGCTGGAAGGCGAACTTGTTGTTGTTGCCCGCCTGCGACGTATCCGACAGCGATGAATACGACAGATCGTCGACCATCAGCGAACCGTAGATCATCGAACCGCTCGCCGGACGTACGGCGAGGTCGAGGCCGATGATCGAATTGTCGTTGCGGCTCCGTTCGTCGGTGCCGAGGCCGGCACTGACGAAGAAGGCGAGGGGATTCAGATAGGAGAGGTCGAGCCCTCGGCCCCAGTACGTGATCATGTCGCTGACGGCGACGCTCATCCACGGCCAGGGATCGACGGCGATGCGGTGAGTGGCGATGTACTTGCCCGGCACTGCGCGGCCCGACGTGTCCACACCTTCCACCAGCGAATGCGTCGACGTGAAGCGGACACTCTTGTAGGGGACGTCGATGAGGAGTCCGTCCATCGGTGCGGCTTGCAGCGAGTGGACGTAGTTGTCGATGGGGCTGAAGCCGAACTGGACGGGTTCACGTCCGTAGCGGATGCGCAGGTAGTCGTTCTGGTACTGCACGTATCCGATGTAGCGATCGAAGAACTTCTGCTCTTCTACCTGGAACTTGAACGTGCGGCCGAGCACGGGATCGGTTCTGGCGATCATCTGCGGTGTGCCCGAGAGGCGTGCACCGTTGGACAGGTCGAGGAAGAATCCGAAATGTTCGTCGAAGGAGCCTGCAAAGCGCATCGCGGGCCGCCCCAGCAGGAAGGAGCCGTCGGTCGTGCCGTCATCATAGAATCCCGGACGCAGCATCAGCGATGCGTCGGCCGTGAAGCGCAGCGTACCGTCGAAGCTCCTGAGCAGACGTATCCTGCCGTCGGCATCGTCGAAGAACTTCATGCCGTCCGTCGTGTCGGCCGTAGAAAGCCATGGATGGTAGTAGGCGCGGACATATCGCGCGAAGGCGTCGTCGGTGGCGCGCGAGGACCGTTCGATGGACTGCATCGTCTGCGGCCATACGGCCGCACTGCCGAGGGAAGCGTCGCCGCGGATGGCCCGCAGCAACTGCATGTCGTAGGACACCACTTCGGCATTGACATCGGCGCTCTGCGCCCACACCGGTACGGAGGCGATGCAGCACATCGCCATCATCGCCGCGAAACGACGCATCATTTTTTCACCACGAAGGGCTTGCAGCTGCAGATGGTGTGGACCGCGTTGACGTCCTTGCCGGCTTCGGCTTCCGTATCGTATTCGCCGACGAGGATCACGTAGCGCTTCTTGTTCTTGAACGTGGATTCGGCAAGACGCGCCTTCATACGCTTCTTGCGGAACGATTCCACCAGCTTCGTGGCCTGCGTCTTGTCCGTATAGGAACCCGTCTGGATCGAATACTTCGTCGCAGCGGATTCGGGCGTCTTCTCGATGGCGGGTGTGGACGGGGCCTGTGCCGGGGTCTCGGACTTCTTCACCGTGGACGTGCGTTCTGCGGCGAGCGGCAGGCCCACCGTCATCCGTACCACATCGGCGGCGATGGGAAGCAGGTCGGACTGTCCGTGCTGGTCACGCATGATGGCCAGCGACTTCCGCGCCTTGTCGGTGTTGTTCTTGACGGACGAATAGACGATGATGCGGAGCAGGGCATCGTCGGCCCACTCGCTCTTGGGATAGGCTTCCACGATGCGCTCGAGGAGTGGCATGGCGCGGGCGGGATCCTCGACGAGCGAAGCGTGGAGGAACATCACGCCGGGATCGTTGGGATGGTCGATCAGGAGATCGGGCAGGGCCTTCTTGGCGTCCGCCGTCCAGCCGTTGGCGATCTGCTGGATGAAGGGGCGTACGTTGGGAGCCTGCGCAAGGAGAGGCAGGCCGGCAACGAACAGCAGAAGAAGAAAGAGGGGTTTGATGGAACGTTGCATGCTGCGGGGTGGGATCATGGATCGAGAGTACCTCGGAAATTACGGAAACGGGCCTATTTTGGCGGTCGACATTCCATCACTATGAAGGCAATTACCGGCACATGTACCGCACGTCACAGGAACCGTTCCGCGTTGTCGTTGCGGCAGGAGGTACCGGCGGACATATCTTTCCGGCTGTAGCGGTGGTGGAGCAATTGCAGGTGCTTACGAACGGACGATGCTCCGCATTGTTCCTTGGTAGCGACGACCGCATGGAGACCACGCTGATTCCGGGATTGGGATTTCCCTTCGTTCCGATGCCGATCAGAGGCTACCGGGGAATCCTGAGTCCGTCCGTCCTGACCCTGCCCTTCAAGATTCTCCGGTCCGTACGCATCGCGCGGGAAGCGATCAAACGCCATCGGGCACAAGCCGTGATATGCACCGGTGCCTACATCAGCTATCCGGCCGGTCTGGCCGCGCTGCGTGAGAACGTGCCGCTCTTCGTCCTCGAATCGAATCTCAATCCGGGCAAGACGAATGCCCGGCTCGCTCCACGGGCCACGGCAGTGGTCCTGGCCTTCGAAGAAAGCAGGGCCTTCTATCCGGAAGACCTGCAGGAACGACTGCACGTCTTCGGCAATCCCGTCCGTACGCAGATCGATCCGTCCATCGATCCCGCGACGGCACGGCACAAGCTCGGGCTGAATCCCGATCGGCCGGTCGTCTTCGTCTTCGGTGGCAGCCTCGGTGCACGGAGCATCAACATGGCCGTCGATGCCGCACTGCCGATGCTGGCCACGTCGCCATATCAGGTGCTGTGGCAGACGGGCAAGGTCTTCGAACCCGGCGGAACGATTCCACCGAACGTCGTCGTGAAACCGTTCATCGACGATATGGGCCTGGCCTATGCGGCCGCCGATCTCGTCGTCTCGAGAAGCGGGGCCACGACGATCTCGGAACTGGGTATCCTCGGCAAGCCGTCGATCCTGGTGCCGCTGCCTTCGGCGTCGACGAACGAACAGATGCACAACGCCCGTGTCGTCGAACAGCACGGCGGAGCGCTCGTGATCAGGGATGCCGATGTGGCGCCGACGCTGGTGACATCCATCGACGGTGTAATGCGCGATGCCGAACGACGTCATCGCATGGGCGAGGCAGTACGGCAACTGGGCCGACCCAATGCGGCGGCCGATACTGCACGGCTGGTGTTGCAGCTCTGCAATGCCTTGAATACCGGAGACGAGCAATGACCGATACCCTTCAACCGGTCCATCTGCCGGCCGAATTCAGATATAGACTGGACTTCTACTGGCAGTCGATGGCCGTCTATGCAGTGACGCTCATCGTCTATATCGTCGTGCGCGCCCTGTGGGAAAGCACGCTGCAGTCCGGTCTCGTCAACGTCGTCCTCACGGATCCCGTCGTCGTCCTGCTCGGTTCCTTCGTTCTGATATCGACGGTCGGTCTGATCGTCAATGCCGTCGCCCGCCGTACGAT
Organism: Candidatus Kapaibacterium thiocyanatum; assembly: GCA_001899175.1. Lineage (NCBI taxonomy): Bacteria > Pseudomonadati > Bacteroidota > Eximiradiia > Eximiradiales > Kapaibacteriaceae (SeqCode) > Kapaibacterium (SeqCode) > Kapaibacterium thiocyanatum (SeqCode). The sequence continues at coordinate 142,116 of MKVH01000008.1, forward strand.
CATCGTCACGGACGAAGGAATCACGTTCACGAGCAGATTCCACGAACGCACGTTCGTGAGGGCGGAGATCGAACGTCTGGCCGTCGGTCGTGACGTTCGCATCCGGGTGCGTGGCGTGTTCTCCGTCGTGAAGATCCGCATCGTCGGTCGCCGTAGACTCATCCGCATACGCCCCGCTCTGTACGACAACGAACATGCCCTCGTCTCGGCGCTGCTGGGCTTCCGCAAACACGGTCTGGCCCGCAAGGCATGATCGGAGACATGATCATGCGCAACATCCTGCGTGTTCTCACGACGGCCGTGGTCATGATGCTGTCGACCGTCGCCGCGCAGGCTACCGTTACCGATTCGTCAGCCCTGCGACGGGATACCATCCTGTCGACCGTCGACATCGTACGGGGATATCTCGTCCGCAGCATCGACCAGCTCTACGACAATGCGGGATCGCTGGACACGATTTCACTCCTCGTCAATATCCATCCCGACCAGTACTTCATCCGCAGCATCGCACTGGATCGTGCCGGACGACGTAACGTCGTCGTCGCCGAATCGGGCGATACGTCGGGAAACAGACTCGTCATCGTTCCTCACGACGTTTCCACGATCTACCGTGCCACCGACGAACGGGATACGGTGGAACGTATCATCACCGTCGACGTCGGCGGTATGACGGTCGTCGATGGCGTCGAGCGCACGCTTCCGCAACGGACGTTCCGCGACGTCACGCGGATGTCGCGCGAAGAAGCGAGCAGGACGGAATCGACGCAGCATCGATCGACGCACGGAACGATGCCCGCACGGCCTACGTCGCTGTGGAGCGATATCGTCGAACCCGTCGTCTTCGTGGCGGCGGCAGTCGTCACCGTCGTCCTCTTGTTCACCGTCCGCTCACAGTAACGAGGGCATCATGTTCACGATGCTGGTGGCCAGGCATGCGAAGTCGAGCTGGGACTATCCCGAACTGTCCGACTTCGAACGTCCTCTCAGCGCACGTGGCCGGAGAGATGCTCCTCTGATGGCCGCCATTCTCCGTGACGGACCGGAGCGTCCCGACGTCATCGTCACGAGCAGCGCCGTGCGTGCCGTCACCACGGCCCGTGTGATGGCGCAGTTGCTCGACCTTCCGATGCACGACATGATCATCTCCAATGCGCTCTACGATGCCACGGCCGACGAGCTGATCACGTTGGTGCGGGAGATCGACGATGCCTTCCGCTGCGCGATGGTCGTGGGGCACAACCCTGCGTTAACGCAGTTCGTGAACATCGTCGGCGATACGGAACTGGAGAACGTGCCCACGTGCGGCGTCGTCACGCTCGCCTTCCCGTCGTTGCGAAGCTGGCGAGACATCGGTGTGAGAACCGGGAACGTCCGTTCGTTCGATTATCCACGTAAATACTACCGGGAATGATGAAGAGGGAAAGAACGATCCGGCATATGGCGATCATCGTCTGCGTCATGATGTCGTCTGCGACGATGGCGTCGGCCCAGCCTGCCATCCTCGATCTCGTCTGGCCCGGTGAGGAGTTCCGGGATATCGTCGTCGAGCTGTATTCGCCGATCGGCAGGACGGTGCCGTTGCAGGTGAAGCCGTCGCAGGACAGACGCCGCGTCGTCGTCGAAGTGCCGTCGCAGGAACTCACGCTCGTCCGTGCGTCGTTGCGTTCCAGACAGGTCGGAGTCGACATCGTCATGGTCGGACACGATACGACGAGCGTCCGCATCAACACGCTATGGCGCAAGGCCGTCTATCAGGACACGTCGATGCAGAAGGCCTACGACGACTATCTCAAGGTGAGAGACATCTATTCCGGATCGATTTCCTCGCCAACGAAGAAGCATGGCGTCTCTTCCATCCTGAAGCGGATCGACGACAGTCTGAGGGTGCTTTCCATCGATCTGCAATGGCGTCAGGCCGCCGCTCCACGTCAGGTACGTCCGCTCTACACGTGGATCGCCTACGATCTCCACTGCTATCGTTCGCAGATGGTCGCGACACTGGCAGTGCGGGAATGGAAGGCGCGCAAGATCGCCGTTCCTGCCGACGTCGTTTCCGGCGTCATGAATCGCCTCCGTACGGCCGTCGCATGCAATGCCGACGGGTGGCAGGACTTCTCCTACATGCCGTACATGTCGAGGATCCGTTGCATCGAACTCCTGAACGACGTCGAGCACGGATCGAAGAATGAGAAGGTCGATGCGGACAGGATCGTCGCCGATGTCCGGCGCGTCATCGGCGATACGACGAAGCACGTCTTCGTTCGGACGATCCTTGCCGTGAACCTGCTGGACAGTCTCGCGACGGTACTGCCGAAATCGGAAGAGAACGGAACGATGGTGGATGGCTTCTACCGTACCATCGGAACGCAGCTCGGAGATATGCGCGTAGATGGGCTGCTGCAGGAGAGGAAGAAGAGGTTGTACGGGAGGTAGGCTCCGTGCGATATATGCGGTCACGAGGCGTCGTATGGGCTGCATGCAACTGTAATAGTGCGGCAATCTTATTATTGGCGTCTGCTATCTTTGTAACAGTTAGCTAATCGTGTAAATGCTTTATCTAAGGATATGTTATGCCAAGCGTGAAAATCCAGCCATACTATATTACTGTCAAGAGAGCGAGCTCAAGAAAGGAAAAGGCTTCATTGCCAACAGAATCGATGGAGTATAGTCTTGTATCTGCCCTCAAAAAAATCAGTATAGACTGGTATGGCAGTGATCATATTTATGAGCATCCTATTCAAAATCGAGACCAATACATATACTTCAAGGAAACAAATACAATCCAAGAGTACGCTCATGAGTTCATTGCCAACTGTGCTGAGCATACGAACGCAGCACCTGTACATGATCTCAAGACTAAGGAAAAAACACATACAATTTCACCGGAAGAGGCGGCTTTTCCTCATAGCTATTTTCAAGTGAGACATAAACAGAATTCAACTAAAGCACTCCTTTGTGCGCTGAAAATTGGACGTGTTTCACACCGCGAAGTATTCTGGAAATGCCTTAGCGAAACATTTAAGCACTTGTATCCCGGATACGTCCTGTCCTATGCCGCAGTCTTAAATGCAGATGTCGCAAAACAGTATGTCGAGAACGGAGCCTTGAACGAGATAGAGATTATTGGTCATCATCTTCCTGCCAGTGTTGAGAAAGTCATGCAGCCTTATCTCCAAGGAGTATCCAAGGATTATTCATACAAACTAAAAGTCATCCCACATAGTGTGGAGAAAAGATTTAAGAACGCTGCTAATCAACGAGTTAGCAAATTTTTTGATGGCGGAATGAGTCCTAGTGAGATATTCAGCTTTACTGATCCGTACCACGATGTTTCTGTTGAGGTTGTGATAGGCGGGCGAAAAAAGCGAATTGTTGTATCAAAGGCAGGTTTTAAAGGAATTGATATGCTTATAGAGACTACTGATTACGATCATGAGACAGGATTGCCAGCTATATCGGAGCTGCGAAATGCATGTAACGATATCGCGGATGAGTACTTCAGATAATGGAGGATGGTATGTTGGTACGTCTAAGCCCATGGGTCATTATCAAAGACCATGTCAATACATTTCGTCGATTTGATAGTGAGCGATTTGATTGGCCCCAACTCATACTCTTCTTCATTCTTCCAGTGATTGTTGGATTCCTAACAGCATGCTGGAAGTCAGATATTGCAGTAAGCATTAATAGTGCCCTGATTAATGTCAGCGCTATTTTTATTGCACTACTTCTAAATCTTCAAGTATTAGTAACCTCCTCAATTGACCGCTGCATGGATCAACGCGACAAGCTCAAGTCCCATCCGCACTTCAATCTAATGACAAAGGAAGGCATGTTCAACAAGGATATACTGGCGGTAATGGCCTACTTGCTTGAATGTACATTCTTCAATGTTTCGTTCGCCATTCTAACGGCAGTTATTCTTATTGTAGTATCATTCATGGCCAATATCGAGGCGCCATACGAGTGGATATTGTCGGTGACCAGTGGTGCCATTGTTTGCCTCAGCATGGTTTTCGTTATGACATTGCTGATGATACTACAACGAGTTCATCGTTACACTGCTGTTAATACGACAGTAAGTAACACATGGGTTATGCGAAAGCGTGACGAACTTGATCGGAAACTCAAGATGGGAGAGCACGGGGAAGGGAGAGTTCCTAAAGAAGAAATAGAATAGGTGGTAAGCATCCTGTCAAAGAGAAAAGGGTGCCCTCTCGCGAGAACACCCTTTATCATTCTTGTCTTGTGCTATGCGACGCCTTACCAGAGATGCTGGACGCCGTTGCGTTCTTCGAGCAGTTCCTGATAGGTGGCGTCCATACGCGTGCGTGAGAAGTCGGACACGCTCAGTCCCTGGACGATCGTGTACTGGCCGTTGACGCACGTGACGGGATAGCCGTAGATCACGCCTTCGGGGATGCCGTAGGAACCGTCGCTGGGTACGCCCATCGTCGTCCAGTCGCCGGCCGGCGTGCCGAGCACCCAGTCGCGAATGTGTTCGATGGCGGCGTTGGCGGCCGAGGCGGCGGACGAGAAGCCGCGCGCTTCGATGATGGCTGCGCCACGCTTCTGGACGGTGGGGATGAAGTTGTCCGTCAGCCACGCTTCGTCGTTGATCGTCGGCCATACATCGGCGCCGTTGGCCTTCACCTGGAAGATGTCCGGATACTGCGTTGCCGAGTGGTTGCCCCAGATCGTGAGGTGCGTGAGATCCGTCGTATGCTTGCCCGTCTTGCCGGCGATCTGCGACAGGGCGCGGTTGTGGTCCAGGCGCATCAGGGCCGTGATGTTGCGCGGATCGAGATCCGGAGCGCTCTTCTGCGTGATCAGGGCGTTGGTGTTGGCGGGGTTACCGACGACGACGACCTTGACGTTGCGGTTGGCGACGGCGTTGAGGGCCTTGCCCTGTACCGTGAAGATCTGTGCGTTGGCTTCGAGCAGGTCCTTGCGCTCCATGCCCTTCGAGCGGGGGCGTGCACCGACGAGCAAGGCGTAGTCGGCATCCTTGAAGGCGACCATCGGATCGTCGGACTGGACGATGCCGTGCAGAAGGGGGAAGGCGCAGTCCTCGAGCTCCATGGCCACGCCCTTGAGCGCATTCAGCGCAGGCGTCAGCTCGAGCAACTGGAGGATAACGGGCTGGTCCTTGCCCAGCATTTCACCGCTTGCGATGCGGAACAACAGACTATAACCGATCTGGCCGGCGGCGCCGGTAACGGCAACACGAACAGGGGATTTGGACATGGTAGTGCGTCGGGTTATGGGTTGTTGATGTAGCTGCCCGATGCTCGCATGATCGGGCGGCCGGTCCTATTTCTTCTTCTCAGGGCAAAAAAAAACGCCTCTATGCAGAGGCGTTGTAGTTGCGACGTTGTGGCATTAGTTGACGCTCGGGTAGACGGAGACCTTGAGGCGGGTCCTGTCCTTCCGTTCGAACTTCACTTCGCCATCGATGAGCGAGTAGATCGTGTAGTCCTTGCCGAGGCCGACGTTATTGCCGGGATGGACGTTGGTGCCACGCTGGCGGATGATGATGTTGCCGGCAACGACTTGTTGACCGCCGAACTTCTTCACGCCAAGGCGTTGGGCATTGGAGTCGCGGCCGTTCTTGGTAGAGCCGCCCCCTTTTTTGTGTGCCATGACAGTTCCTTGTTAAACGTTAATGTCCGTGATCGTGATGCTCGTGAAGTGCTGGCGGTGGCCATTCAGCTTCTGATAGCCCTTGCGGCGCTTCTTGTGGAACACGAGAACCTTGTCTCCCTTTCCGTGAGCCTTGACCGTAGCCTTCACCGAACCCTTGAGGTACGGAGCGCCAACGTTCACCTTGCCGTTGTCGGAAGCGAGAAGGATGTTGGTAAATTCAAGCGTGTCGCCGACATTACCGTCCAGCAACGGCACGGTAAGCGTCTGCTTCGGAGCGACGGCAAATTGCTGGCCGGCGATTTCTACGACTGCGTACATAGCTTTTATCAGGCTGTGTTCGAAAAAAGGACCCGCAATATACCGTATCCAACCGTTACACACAAATGAGTTGCTGGATTTTCCACAGGGACCTTCCATCGGGGAAGAAGGTAACCTTTCGTGTTTTCACACGTACCCGCCAGCCATGACGATGCAGAAACTCCGTTCGGTACCCCTCGAGGTATATATCTGGACCCTGGCCCTGGTCGGCCTGGGAATCTTCGGGCCGTCGATGGAAGGCCACGTCACCTTCTGCATTCCCACCTTGCTCGGATTCGACGGTTGCTGGGGATGCGGAATAGGACGGTCCATAGGGCATGCCCTGCACGGAGATCTCGTCCGAAGCTGGAACGCACACCCGCTGGGAATGCCTGCGATCGTCATATTGCTGATTCGTATCGTGGCACTTCTTCGTTCAACCCCTACATTCGCCGGAGGTTCGCATGGCAAACGTGTTCCAATTTCTGCCTGACATCGAAGGTGAGGAGCTCTCCTATCTCCAGATGCTCCTTGCCCCGCTCAACGACGAGAAGGCGATGCAGTTCTCCATGATGTACAGGGCGCGTCGCAAGGACCCCCAGATGATCCTCGTCCTGACCCTTCTCGGCTTCCTCGGCATTTCGGGCATCCAGCGTTTCGTCATACAGCAACCGGGTATGGGACTTCTGTATTTCTTCACGGGTGGGCTGTGCGCTATCGGAACGATCATCGACCTGGTGAACTATCGCCGGCTGGCGGCGGAATACAATCAGAAGCAGGCCTACGAGGTAGCGCAGATCATGCAGGCGATGGGTGGTATGTGAGGTCCGTACTGTCGCTGGGCCTCGTGCTCGGTCTGATGATATCGACGTCCATCGGGGCATACGGCGCCGACAAGGGGAACAGGCCGAAGCTCGTCGTCGTCCTCTCCTACGACCAGATGCGGGGAGACTATCCTTCGTCCTTCGCCCGATTCGCCGGTAGTCGCGGATTCGCCCGTGTGGCGCACGACGGTACGTGGTTCACGAAGTGCTATTACGACCATGCGACGCTGACGACGGCACCGGGTCATGCGACGCTGCTCACGGGCTGCTATCCCTGGAAGACGGGCATCACGAACAACCAGTTGTGCGATACCGACGGTCTCGGCTGCGTGGAAAGCACGCATGACGAGGAGCACGGAGAATCGCCCAACCATCTGCTCGTTCCCACCGTCGGCGACGTCCTGCGGAAGAAGGACCCGGCCAGCAAGGTCGTGGGCGTGGCACTGAAGGATCGTGCCGCCATCATGATGAGCGGTCATCGTCCTACGGCCGTGCTGTGGTTCGATACGAAGGCGCTCCGGTTCACGTCGAGCGACTACTATCCGTCCATTCCATGGCTTGGCGAGCTCCATTCCACGATCGTGCCCGCCAGATGGCAGGGCGCGGTGTGGAAGGCCGGTATCCCGACCGCTCTCGACCCCGCCGTCGACGACCAGGCCGTCGAGGGCACGATGACGGATGGCCGCAGGACCTTCCCGTACACCCTGCCGGATACGTCCGATCATGAAGCCTATGCATGGGACTATCTCCGCACGCCCTATTCGGTGCGCGACCTGTTCGCTGCAGCCACCCTCGCGTTGAAAAGGGAACGCCTCGGACGCGACGACCATACCGACATCCTCAGCATCGGTATCTCGAGCACGGATGTACTCGGACATACGTTCGGACCGGACAGCCGCGAAGTGCAGGAGATGTACGTCGCCTGCGACAGCATCCTCGGTTCCTTCATCGATACGCTCGATGCCCGTGTGGGCAGGAAGAACTACATGCTCGTCATCACCGCGGATCATGGTGTGGCGCCCATTCCCGAACTCCTGCAGGCACAGACCGTACCGGGACGTCCGCCCGTGTTCAGCGGACGGATGAAGCGAAAGGAACTGACGCACATTCTCGACAGTGCGATGTCGGCGCGATTCCAGCGTCCGGGTGCAGTGTGGATCACGGAAGTCAACTATCCGAGCATCTATCTGAACACCGGGGCCCTCGATTCGATGGGGATCGGCATCGATGCTGCTGCGGACGCCATGGTCGATGCCCTGCGCTCGATTCCGCAGATCGCCTATGCGGTGACGCGCCGCGACGTTCTCGCCGGACGACGTCCGGTCTCGATCAATGTGACCTTCTTCGACAGGATACGTCGTTCCGTCCATCCGGAACGCTCGGGCGACGTCATTCTCTATCCGGCACAGTACTGGATCTTCGGCAGTACTCCGGCCACGCACGGAACGCCATACGACTACGATCGCTACGTTCCGCTGATGGTCATGGGCGGCGGCTTCACGGGGTCGACCTCGGATGCCAGCGTGGCGCCTGTCGACATCGCACCGACGATCGCCCGGATACTCGGCCTCGACGACTTCCTGACCGGTGTGGACGGCAAGCCGCTTCCTGTATCGCCGTCGAACGTGCCGAAAAAGAAACGGCCCGCACGAGGCAGGCCGTAATATCATCGTTCATAGGTGAGGCGGGGCGTCAGAGTGCCGACAGCAACTGTCGTGCGATGACCATCTTCTGGATCTCCGACGTACCCTCGCCGATGGTGAGAAGCTTCGAATCGCGGAAGTACTTCTCGACGGGATAATCCTTGACGTAGCCGTAGCCGCCATGGACCTGGATAGCATCTTCGGCGACGCGTACCGAAACTTCACTGGCCAGGAGCTTGGCTTCCGACGCTGCCGTCGTGAAGTCCATGCCGCTGTCGCGCATCCATGCCGCACGGTAGGTGAGCAGGCGTGACGAGTCGACGTCCATGGACATCTTCGCGAGCTTGAACTGGATGGCCTGCATGTCGGCCAGACGCTTGCCGAACTGCTGGCGTTCGGTGCTGTAGCGAAGGGCGGCCTCGAAGGCTCCCTGCGCGAGGCCCACGCTCAGCGCAGCGATGGATATCCGTCCACCATCCAGGATCTTCAGCGCCTGCTTGAAGCCTTCTCCTTCTTCGCCGATCAGGTTCCCTCCGGGAACGCGCACGTTGTCGAACGTCAGTCCGGCCGTATCCGAGCAGCGCATGCCGAGCTTGTTCTCCTTCTTCGAGCCGTAGAAGCCCTTCATGGTCTTGTCCACCACGAAGGCGGAAATGCCGTTCTTGCCCTTCGACGGATCGGTGACGGCCATGACGACGCAGATGTCGCCGACGTTGCCGTGCGTGATGAAGTTCTTCGAACCGTTGAGGATCCAGTCGTCGCCATCGCGTACGGCCGTGGTCTGCGTGCCGCCGGCATCCGAGCCTGCGTTCGGCTCCGTGAGTGCCCAGGCGCCCATCGTTTCGCCCTTGGCGAGACGCGGTACGTACTTGCGACGCAGTTCCTCGCTGCCGAAGCGGAAGATGTGACTCGTGCAGAGGCCGTTGTGCGCTGCCACGCCGAGGGCGATGGCAGGACATCCGCGTGCCACCTCTTCGACGATGATGGCGTACTCGAGATAGCCCATGCCGCTTCCACCGTATTCCGTGGGAATGACGATGCCGAGATATCCGAGTTCACCGAACTTGCGGAAGATCTCCGTCGGGAATTCCTGGGTCTCGTCGAATTGAAGTGCTACCGGCTTGATCTCTTCTTCGACGAAGGCACGGATGTGATCGCGCAACGCGTTCTGCTCGTCGCTCAGGTCGAAGGAAATTCCGTCTACTGCATGTTCAGACATTCTCATGTCCCTGTTGTATCATGGGGAAGCCACAAACTTAATGAACCTGGCCTTAACGGATCATGACCACATTCGACGATCATCATTCCGCCTTCGACATCATCCGCGATCTCCGGCAGATGCCGGAACGCCCCCTGCGTATGGGCTATGCCCTGACGGAAGGGCGCACCGCCGTCCGTATGCTGCTGGCCTCGGGCCATGGCCCCGTCACGCTGTTCGCCGACGAAGCGGAGTATTCCCTCATCGACGTCATGCCGTCCGATGCCGCCTACCATCCGACGACGGAAGAACAACTGACGCGCATACTGGGGTTCCGTCCACACAGTGCCATCATCGCCCTCGTACCGGTACCGGAGGTCATCGCCGTCGACGAGCTCCCTTTCCCGGTGCTCGCGCTCAACGACGTCTCGGATGCCATCAATGTGGGGGCCATCGTGCGCAGCGCCGTAGGTCTGGGCATACGTTCCATCGCCGTCGATGGGGGATGTTCGGATCCGTTCCTGCGGAGAGCGGTACGCACCAGTATGGGCTGCTGCTTCCATGCATCGGTGGGGAAGATCGACGATCTGTCGAGGTTCCTTCGCGACGTCAGAGGAGAGGGGCGCCGCGTCGCGGCGCTGGAACAGGGTCCCGATGCACGCCCGTTACATGAAGCGGGATGTCGTCCGGACGTGCTCGTCGTCGGCAACGAAGGCCATGGCATACGACCACACATACTTTCGGTCTGCGACGTGCGTCTGGAGATACCCATGGATCTTGCCGATACGTCGCTCAACGTGGGAGCGGCGACGTCGATCGCCCTGTGGGAGCTCTGGGGCCGACACGGCAGGGGTTGATTCTTCGTAACATTGATCGTGCGCCATTTCCTTTCCATCCTCGCCCTGTCCATCTCCGCCTTCATCGCGGCAGGGAAGGGTGTCGACGAAATTCCCGTCGTCCAGATCATGCCTCGCGTCGACACGGCGCATCCGGTCGTACGGGCCGTGCTGACGGCATGGCTCGACAGCCTGGACGTATGGCGTCGTCCCATCGCGATGAGCGGTGCGAACGATCGTCATGCCGTGGGCGGCGTCGTGCGGGACTGGTTCATCCAGAACGAACGGACGGTACGGAGCTTTCCGCCGACGATCCTGAGGGTCGAACATGAAGGCGACGCCTGGATCGTACGCACGATGTTCAGCATGACGGACACGGTGTCGGGTCATATCCAGCCCCTCGGTATCGTCCAGGCGGCCTTCTCCGACGCGACGGGGCACTGGGGCGTCGTATCGCCGCTCGACCGGGCCACGAAGACGTGGCCAAGGGAGAAGGTGGGAATGATCACCTACGTCCATTCGCCGCATCACATCATGGATCACGGCCGGACCGGCGCTTCCGTGCGCTTCGTGGAAGACGTCGCACGAGCGACGGGTCAGCCGCTTCCGAAAGCGATCACCTACTACGTGGCGAAGGACAGGGACGAACTGTGCCGGCTGCTCGGCGTGGAGTATCATGCCCTTCCACCCAGCGGGCTCGCCTTCCCGAAGGAGGGCATCGTCATGACGGGGCTCGGCAGCGAGTGGTATCCGCATGAACTGGTCCACGTCGTGCTGGCCCGATTCGATGACGCCCATCCGGTCATACGCGAAGGTATGGCCACATGGCTCGGCGGCAGTCTCGGCGTTCCGTTCGATACGCTCGTGGACCGATACGTGGGCGAGAAGCAGCCGGATGAGATTCCTTCCTTCGTAGCTCTGTTCACGGACCCCGACCGGTCGCAGGACGACGTCTACATCGTCGGTGCCGCCCTCTGCAAGGTCGTCCACGACACCCACGGAATGGAAGCCGTGCTGCGGCTGCTCCAGGCGCGGAGCACATCGGACGTCATGCTGCTGTGCAGCAGGTATCTCCACCTCGACCCGTCCGACCAGCAGGAATCGCTGGTCGCCGTTCTTCACCAGGCCCGCGAACAGGGAACGGTCATCAGGACCGGCAGGTGAGCGTTTAGCAATTGCCGCCGAAACTCAATCCTGACACGTTCGTAGCTTTGCCCCGACTTCCTACGATCCACCCACTTCGGAGCAGATCATGCAACGATCCGTTCTACGGCGCGCTTTCGCGCTGTTGACGCTACTTCTCGTGCCGATGCTGCTTGCCGCCCAGGGCGGCAACGGCAATCTGAATTATTCGGAGATCATCAAACCGAATCCCGACATCAAGATGGGCACGCTGTCCAACGGGATGAAGTACTACATCATGCGCAACGGCAAGCCCGAAAAGCGTGTGGAGATGATCCTGGCCGTCAATGCCGGCGCCGTTCTCGAGGATAACGACCAGAATGGTCTCGCCCACTTCTGCGAGCACATGGCCTTCAACGGTACGCAGCTCTTCCCGAAGCAGGAGCTGGTGAAGTTCCTCGAGTCCACCGGTATCCGGTTCGGAGCCGACCTCAACGCCTACACCAACCAGGACGAAACGGTCTACATGCTCACGATTCCGTCCGAAGACAGCAAGACGGTGATCAAGGGTATCCAGGTCCTGCGCGACTGGGCCGGCTTCGTGACCTACGACAACAAGGACATCGAGGAAGAGCGCGGTGTGATCATGGAAGAATGGCGCCTCGGAAAGGGTGCGGACGATCGCGTGTCCGAGAAGCACAGCAAGAAGCTCTACTACGGATCGAAGTATGCCGAGCGTAACGTGATCGGCGATACGAACGTGCTGAAGCACTGTCCTCCGGACAATCTGCGTCGCTTCTACCGCACGTGGTACCGTCCGGAGAACATGGCCATCGTCATCGTCGGTGATGCCGATCCCAACAGCATGCTGGAATTCGTCACGAAGTACCTCGACTTCCGCCCGAGCGAAGCAGGTAACAACGTGCCGGCCGTCAAGAGGCCGAGCATGCCGCTGCCGCCGCACAAGGAAACGCTGATCTCGGTCGCCTCCGATCCGGAACTCGACGCCGCTTCGCTGCAGGTCATCAACAAGCATGCGATCCGCGAAGCCGTAACGCTCGGCAACTTCCGCACGAACATCATCGATCAGCTGGCCGCTGCCATGGTCAATGCACGCCTGGCAGAGCTGGCCCGCAAGGCACAGCCTCCCTTCGCCGGTGCGGGTGTGGGCGATGGCGCACTGACGCGCGAAACGGGCGCCTTCTTCGCTTCCGCACGGGCAGCCGACAAGAACGTCCTCAAGAGTCTGAACGCCCTGATGACGGAACTGGAACGCGCCAAGCGCCACGGCTTCACGCATACGGAACTCGATCGTGCCAAGCAGGCGACTCTCGCACGGATGGAGAAATACTACAACGAACGAAACAAGACGGAATCCCAGGGCCTCGCCATGGAACTCGTACGCAACTTCCTCACCAGGGAAGCCGCTCCGGGTATCGTGCGCGAGTACGAGATCTACAAGCAGCTCATGCCGACCATCAGCGTGCAGGACGTAGCATCGGCCTTCGCGGCCAACATCACCCCGGAGAACCGCGTCATCACGATCTCCGTGCCCCAGGGCAACGGATATACGGTGCCCACGGAGAGCGATGTCAAGAGCGTCCTCGATGCCGTCGCAGGAAAGACCATCGATGCCTACGTGGATGCCGTGCCGGTGAAGCCGCTCATGTCCCGGATTCCGGCCGCCGGTTCGATCAAGAGCAGTACCAATGTGCCGGAGATCGGCGCGAAGAAGCTCGTACTGTCGAACGGCGCTACGGTCTTCCTCAAGAAGACGGACTTCAAGGACGATCAGATCCTGTTCTCCGCACGCGCATGGGGTGGGACGTCGCTGGCCTCGGATGCGGACTTCCTCTCCGCTTCGCAGGCCGCACAGATCGTCGACGCAGGCGGTATCGCCGACGTCGATGCCACGACGCTCGAGAAGATGCTGAACGGCAAGACGATCTCGCTCTCACCCTTCATCGACGACGAGACGCAAGGCTTCGTCGGCAGCACGACGCCGAAGGATGCACGGACGTTCTTCGAACTGCTCAATCTCTATTTCACGCAGCCGCGCAAGGATGCCGAAGCCTTCAGCTCCGTCATGACGAAGATGAAGACGGCCCTCGTCAATCAGGAGAAGAGCCCCGAGCGCGCCCTGTTCGATACGGTCACCGTGGCGCTGACCGGCAACCACTTCCGCAAGCGTCCGCTCAAGGTTGCAGACCTCGACAGGATCAACCTCGATCGCGCCTTCGAGTTCTACAAGGAACGCTTCTCCAATGCAGCCGGCTTCACGTTCTATTTCGTGGGCAACTTCAATCCGGATTCCATGGAATCCTATCTCAAGACCTACGTAGCCAGCCTGCCCGCGAAGCCGACGAAGGAAACGTGGAAGGACCTGAAGATCCGTACGCCCGATGGTCGCATTTCGAAGACCGTCTACAAGGGTATCGAAGACAAGAGCTTCGTGGCCCTGACCTTCCATGGTCCGATGAAGTACAACCAGATCCAGCGCTACGACCTCGCCGCCTTGTGCGAAGTGATGACGATCCGTCTGCGTGAGCAGATGCGTGAGGAGAAGAGCGGCGTCTACTTCGTGAGCGTGCAGCCCCAGCCCACCAAGACACCCATCGAAGAGTATGCCATCGCCGTCATCTTCAGCTGTGCTCCCGACCGTGTCGACGAGATGATCAAGATCGTCGAGAACGAAGCGGAGAACCTCCGCAAGAACGCCGTGGATAACGACTATATCCACAAGGTGAAGGAGATCCAGACGAAGGAGCGCGAAGTGGCGATGAAGCGCAACGAGTTCTGGCTGCGCTCGATGTCGCAACTCGATGCGGATGGCGAGCCGTGGAGCGTGATCGCCGATCGTGACGTGGCCATCAAGGGGCTCACGGCCGAGCAGGTGCGCAAGGCTGCCCAGGACTATCTCGTGCCGGGCAACTTCTGCCGCTTCGTACTCAAGCCCGAGAAGAAGTAACGCTCAGCGTACGGCTTCGAGCGTTTCTATTGAAAGCATGTTCGTTCGGGCGCGCCCTACAAGGGGGCGCCCGATCGTAAATACGATGATGGAGCCGGCAGGGAAGTACTTCTCGCGGACGAGGTCCTGCTTGATCGTTTCGATCGTTTCATCGGTAGACGTGATGGTGGTCACGACCAGCCCCGTCACTCCCCACAACAACTGCATCTTTCGCGCAGTGCTCCTCATGGTGGTGATGGCGAGGATGGGGGCCTTCGGACGGCGGTTCGAGATGAGCCGCGCCGTCTTGCCACTATAGCTCAGACTCGCGATACCGCTCACACGGGATTCCTCGGCGATACGCGCCGCCGCCATGGCGATGGAGTCCGTGTTCTGTTCCTTCGGGTCGTACTGCAGTGCATCGGGATGATGCAGCAGGCCATCGCCGAGAAGTTCGCGTTCGGCTTCGGTGCAGATCGTACGCATGTAATGCACCGCCTCGACGGGATAGGCGCCCACGGACGATTCCGCACTGAGCATCACGGCATCGGTGCCGTCGAGCACCGCATTGGCGACGTCGCTGGCCTCGGCACGCGTAGGACGCGGATTCTGGATCATCGACTCCAGCATCTGCGTGGCCGTGATGACCGGCTTGGCTTTGGCGTTGCAAAGCTTGATGATCTTCTTCTGGAAGATCGGTACGGCCTGGGAGGGGATCTCCACGCCCAGGTCGCCGCGGGCGACCATGATGGCATCGGAGGCATCGATGATGGAGTCGATGTTCGTGAGCGCCTCGGGCTTCTCGATCTTGGCGATGATCCACTGCGAACCGCCGTACTTGGCGATGTATCTCCGCACGTTCTCGACATCCGCTGCCGTCCGCACGAAGGATACGGCGACGTAGTCGCAGTCCTTCTCGATCGCGAAGCGCACGTCGGCACGATCCTTCGTCGTCATCGCCGGTTGGGAGACGTTGATGTTCGGCAGGTTGATTCCCTTGCGGGGCTTCAGCACGCCGCCGTGGATCACCAGGGCGCGTACCACGTCGTCCGTGATGTCGCGGACCTGGATCTTCAGCAGGCCGTCGTCGAGCAGCAGGACGTCGCCCTTCTTCACGTCCTTGGACAACGTCGGATACGTCACGGGTACCAGTGTGTCCGACGGTTTCAGCTTTCTGTGCTTGATCACGGAAGCGTCGGCGAGCAGGATTTCGCGTCCGGCCACCAGCGTCATCGTTTCGCGGTCGGCGAAATCGCCGACGCGGATCTTCGGTCCCTGCAGATCGGCAATGATGGGCAGATGGATCTTCAGCGTTTCTTCGGCAGCGCGGATAGAGGCGATGTAATGCTCATGGCTCGAATAGGAGCCGTGCGACATGTTGAGACGGAAGGCATTCGCTCCGGCCTTGACCAGGGCCACGATCTTTTCTTCGGAGGCGATGGCGGGTCCCATGGTGCAGAGAATCTTCGCCTTTTGATTGAGCATGCCATGGACGGAGGACATGATGTTCCTACTGTGTGGTTGACACGACCGTCGTGCGTGGTTGGGGGCTCATGAAGGGTTGGATGGACAGAGCCTTGCCCGTTTCTTCGTCGAGAACGAGGTGGACGCCACCGACGCGGCAGTCGCGTTCGGCGGTTTCATACTTGTGGGCTGTCTGGAGCAGGAAGCGACGCAGGGCGATTTCCTTCTTCATGCCGAGGACGGAGTCGTACGGTCCCGACATTCCCGTATCGGTCAGATATGCCGTACCCTTCGGCAGGATCGTGGCGTCGTTCGTCTGCACGTGCGTATGCGTACCCAGGACGGCGCTCACGCGGCCATCGAGGTACCAGCCCATGGCGATCTTCTCGGCCGTGGCATCGGCGTGGAAGTCCACGACGATCATCTTGCTCTTCGGCGCGAGGCGGGCGATGGCCATATCGGCAGCCTTGAAGGGACAGTCGATGGGCTGCATGTAGACCCGGCCCTGGATCTGAAGAAGGCCTACCGTGCGTTGGTCGGGAAGCGTGATCGTCGTCCAGCCCCGGCCCGGATTCTCGGGCGGGTAGTTGAACGGTCTGAGTACGAGGGGATTGGCGGCCAGGAGAGGCCGTGACTTCCAGTTCTCCCAGATATGATTGCCCGTCGTGATGGCATTGGCCCCGGCTTCGAAGAGCTGGGCAGCCTCCACTTCGGTAAGACCCTTGCCGTCGCAGATGTTCTCGCCGTTGATGATGATACAGTCCGGCGTGAAGCGTTCCTTGAGGGTGGGGAGTTGTCGGAGGACTTCGCGCAGACCGATGTGTCCGACGATATCTCCGATGAAGACGATGTTGAATGGACTAGGCACGTGGCAAAGATACGAAACGAGGTCTGCGTCGTATTTTGTGAGGAGATGGCAACACGGATATATACCAAAACGGGCGACGACGGTACTACCGGTCTGTTCGGTGGCACCAGGGTGGCCAAGAGCGATCTGCGAATAGAGGCCTACGGTACGGTGGACGAACTGAATGCCGTTCTCGGCATCGTTCTCGCTCACGGGGTCGCCGACGAGCTGCGCGAGGAGATCGAAGCGACGTCGTCCCACCTGTTCACGGTTGGAGCGGATCTCGCCACGCCTCTCGACCCGCCTCCGAAGTATACCATACCCCGGATAGGCGAGGAACATATCGAAGAGCTCGAGCGTCGTATCGACCGGCATGATCAGCGGCTCGGGGCACTGAAGGCGTTCATTCTGCCAGGAGGGACGGCCGCGGCAGCCTATCTGCATCTGGCCCGTACGGTATGCAGGAGGGCCGAGCGTGCCGCCGTCGCGCTGGCTACACGGGAGAATATCGGTCCCAGCGTGGTCCGTTATCTGAACCGTCTGTCTGATTATTTGTTTACAGCGGCCCGTATGGCGAATCTTCTGGCCGGTATCGATGATGTGCCTTGGAAGCCGTGACTATATTTGCGCCGTAGACGTCATTGCCGAACGATCTCAATTTTCTGTTTCATCCCACTCTCTTTTTTGGAGGAACTGCATGGTGAAAAGCATGCTGAAGATCAACGCTCTCCTGCTGGCGTTGTTCGCTGTAGTCATGGTTGGCTGCAACACGAATGAAGATCCGGTGAACCCGGGTACCACGCCCAATCCGCCGACGGTTCTCATGGCTACGTCCGTGAACGAAACGACGGTAGGTCTGAAGTGGACGGCTCCCACGAATCCTTCCGCTACGTCCTATGAAGTGACGGCTACGCCCACGAACGGTGGCACGTCCGTCGTCAAGGAATTCACGACGACGTCCGGTTCGGTCAATGGTCTCGTCGCCAACACGGAATACACCTTCACGGTGAAGTCGCTCAACGGTACGGCGAAGAGCACGACGGGTGCCGTCATCAAGTGGGCTGGTGCAGCTCGCTATACGACGAACATCACGCTCTACGAAACCGCAAGCAGTAACGGTTCGGGCCTGCAGTTCCCCAACACGGCGGGCCTGCGCATCGCTCAGGGCGGCCAGTGGGATATCTGCCTCGATACGCGTGATTCCGGCGGTGAGCCGAGCTTCGATATCGGTTCGCCGACGAAGTCGTCCTACACGGACAATGCCGGCAAGTTCCCGAACGGCGATCAGGCTCGCGTCACGATGATCGGCAAGACGTGGTCGGGCGTCGCTTCGCTCGACAATGTCTATGAATCCGTCGATCTCAGCCAGGCCGCCGGCCTCAGCGAAGCTCTGATCAACTTCAACGCGGCCAATACGGCCGGTGCTCCGTTCGCCTTCGTCGTCAAGACGGCTTCGGGCAACTTCGCCAAGGTTCTTGTCAAGGCTTCCAACGGCAAGCTCCTGCAAGGCACGTCGCCGAACCGCTACGTCGACCTCGAAGTTTCCTACCAGTCGGGTGCCAACCTGCCGTATGCCCTCAAGGGTAACGTCGCAGTCGCTCCCTTCAAGCGTCCCGTCGATGGCGGTCTGGTCGAAACGAACTTCAAGAAGGCCACGAACTAAGGTTCGAGGCGTCGGCCGCGTCCCATCCAGGACATATAAGAGCGAAGGGCATCCGGTATAACCGGATGCCCTTTTTCGTTTGGCGTCGGGGATCGAAGAAGTCTGTTTCTCCTTACTTCTTCTTCTTGTCGGTGGTTACCTTGATACCACCGTCGGCAGGCGTGACGGTCGTGGTGGTGGACGTCGTCGAGCCATCCTTGCTCTTCTTGTCGGTGGTCACCTTGATGCCGCCATCCGTGGAGACGGAGGTCGACGTCTGTACGGTTTCCGTCTTCGTGGAATGCTTCTTCGGTTCGGCCTTCTTCTCCGTCGTGGTTACGGGCTTGACCGTATCCGGAGCAGGCGTAGGAGCCGGTGCGGTCGTCGTGGTCGGCGGGGGAAGTTCCTGCGGCGCGGGCTTGGGTTCTTCGGCCTTGTTGCAGCCGATGGCGATAAGGGCCACGCATGCTGTGGTGGCGAACAACGAACGTTTCACGAATGCCTCCAAAATGGATGGTTATGTAATGAAATTCGGGATCACTGTTTCTTGATCAGACGCGCTCCGAAGGCCCCGTCCATCTTGTGGATGTGCGGGAACGTCTGCAACATACCATTCTTGCATACTTCCGGCTGCAGGGTGCGTTCCGCCGGGTCGAGCGTGAAGTCGGGATGGGTCTCGAGGAAGCTGTGGATCACGTCTTCGTTCTCTTCGGGCTCGATGGTACAGGTACTGTAGACCAGGACGCCGCCAGGTTTGACCAGCGTGGCGGCATGGTCGAGAATGCGGCGTTGCATCGTGGACATCTGGCGGATGTCGTCGAGGTCGCGTCTCCATTTGATATCGGGCTTCTTGGCGAGGGTGCCGAGGCCGGAACATGGAGCGTCGACCAGAACGAGATCGGCCAGGACGTCCGACGTGAAGTCCCGGGCATCGCCCTGTTGCGGTGTGATGATGGTCACGCCCGCACGCTGGGCGTTGTCGGAAATCAGTCGAAGTTTCGACTCATACTTCTCGAGTGCGATGACCGTTCCCTGATTCTTCATGAGTTCGGCTGCGTAGACGGCCTTGCCGCCGGGGGCGGCGCAGAGATCGAAGACCACCATGCCAGGTTTGGGTGCCGCGAGGTGTACGGCCAGACTCGCACTGGCGTCCTGGATCGCGATCAGGCCTTCCTCGAAGAGGGGCAGGTGCTTGACGTCGCGCAGGGAGTTGATCAGGATACTGGAGGAGTGCATCCTTCCCACCTGGTGGGTGATGCCGGCTTCTTCCAGTTGGCGTACCACTTCCTCGACCGTCGTCTTCAGTGTATTCACGCGCAGCGTGAGCATCGGGCGCTGATTGTTGGCGTTGAGCAGCAGCTCCGCATCGTGTTCGCCGAAGCGCTCGTGATAACGGCGCACCATCCACTGGGGATGGGAGTAGACCACGGAATGGTAGAGGACGGGGTTCTCTTCGCGGACGGGGTAGCGGATGTTCTGGATGTTGCGGAGGATGTTGCGGAGTACGCCGTTGACGATGCCCGCATGCTTGTCGCCTTTCAGGCGCTTGACGATCTCGACGGACTCGTTGATGGCTGCGGGGGGCGGGATCTTGGACAGGAACAGCATCTGATACAGGGCGATGCGCATCGAGTTCTTCACGAAGGGAAGGCACTTCGTGAATTCACCATGATAGAAGCCTGTCAGAACCCAGTCCAGCCGTGTCTGCCAGCGTACGCAGCCATTCACCAGTTCCGTCACGAGCGCGCGGTCCGCGGGGGAGAGCTCGGTGCGGCGTAACTCCGCTTCGAGCAACTTGTCAATGTAGCTGTCGCTGCTTTCGTAGCGGCTCAGCAGTTTGACGGCGGTACCGCGAGCTGATTCGAAAATCGTACCGGATGCTTCCGTCGAGGCCGTTCCGGTTTCGGTGGCTTCGCCTGCAGGCGAAGCCGTAGGTGCGTGTTCGGTTTCCATAGGCTACAAGTATACCAAACGAATTCACTTGCTAAAGTGGGACAGTCATGATAGTTTCCCCGCGCTTCAACAATGCCATCTGTTCTTCCTCCATGCGCCATCGCGTTCTTCTCCTGTTTGCAATGGCTGCCATCGGCGGGAGCTGCGGGTTCGCACAGACCAACGTGCTGGACAGCGATCCTCTCGGGCCGCGTCGGTTGCTGGTGTACGATCAGTATGGTGCCTTCGGTGGCTTGTCGAACAATCAACAGGGTGGGACATTCCTGACGGACTGCAACTGCAGTTTCGGCAGTGGGGCGAAGACAGGGCTGACCGCAGGGATCATGTTCGAGCGCCTTACGCGATCCAGGATCACGTGGGGAGCGACTCTCGCCTTTGAAAACAGGAGTATCGACGCACGATATCAGGAGATCGAAGGAGTCGTTCAACGGGCGCCTTCATCCGGCAGGGAGTATACGGTACCCATCACGTTCCGCCACATCGGTGAAATGTCGCTGTCGTACCTTACGCTCACGCCCTTCGCCAAGTACCATCTTCTCGAATGGTTGTACGTACGCGGGGGCCCGGCCATTTCCTATATCATGTCGTCGAACATCAGGCACACCAAGGAGCTCGTGTCGGATTCGGTCATCTTCCCTACGGGCGAGGTGGCTTCCGTATCGCTGCCGGGTGCCGATGGACGTTCGGTAGTTCTCGAAGATCATGCAGTGCCGGAATTGAACTCGCTACAGATATCGATTTCGGCGGCCGTGGGCACGGAATTCAGAGTTGGAAAAAAGGTTTTTTTGAGTCCGCTGGTTCAGTACATTCTGCCCTTGACGACAGTAACTGCAAGGGGCGACGGGTTTTCCGTCCGTGCGTTGCAGTTCCTCGTGGAAGCACGAGTCATCATGTAGGGAGAATTCGCTGAACATACCCTTTGCGGGTTTTCCACAATTACCTATTTTTTCCCCTCGTCGCCCGAGACTCGGGTAGAGCATGGTTCAACGTACGATTGGCAACGATATTCAACATGTGTACGGGATGTGTATGATGCAGCGACTTGTGACTGTGTGTCTTGGTCTGCTCGTTCTTGTTTGGCACGGACAGGCCGCCGCTCCCTCTGAAGAGCTGGAACTGTACGGGGCGGTGATCGAGTCACCCGCACAACCTCAGGACGATTCCAGAGGGGACATTCTCCAGGATCCGAAGAGGATCCGCATCCTGAATCTGGGCAAGATCATCAACCACAGTGGTCTGGACTACGGTCCGACCATCAGTGCCGATGGTAAAACCCTTTACTATGTGTCGAACCGGAAGGGAAGCCGCATCACGCGTGACGGCGACTTTTCCCACGACTTCTGGGCCGCGAAGAAGAACCACAACCTCGATACGGTATTCTTCCCCCCGTACAACATCGATACCGTCGACGCCGGCGTGAATACGCCGATGAACGAAGGCGTGGCATCGATCGCTGCCGACAGGCAGACGCTCTACTTCACGGGTTGCAACCGTCCCGACGGTCTGGGTGACTGCGATATCTACGTCGCGGAAATCCAGGGCGACCGCTGGAGCAAGCCGGTCAACCTCGGCCGCAACGTGAATACCGAATACTGGGACTCCCAGCCGACGATCTCGCCGGACAAGAGCCGGCTCTACTTCTCGTCCAACCGCCCCTCGCCGACCAATCCGGGTGGCGAAGGCCAGGACGATACGGACATCTGGTACTCGGAGTGGGATCCGGACATGAACGAATGGATGCCCGCGAAGAACCTCGGTCCCGACGTCAATACCGACAAGGCCGAAGTATCGCCCTTCATCGCAGCCGACGGCAATACGCTCTTCTTCGCATCGAACGGTCACAAGCCCAACATGGGTGGCCTCGACTTCTATCGTACGCGCAAGACGGGTGAACGTGACCGCGAAGGCCGTGACCGCTGGGCAAAGCCGGACCAACTGCCGGCGCCCATCAACACGCCGGAAGACGAACAGTTCATCACGCTGCCCGCTTCGGGCGACGTCCTGTACTTCTCGTCGCGCCGTACGGACCTTCCGGGATATCAGGGCAACCTCGATATCTTCATGGCCTTCATTCCGACGTACTTCCGCGCCATCAACCTCATCGTGAACGTCATCGATGAATGTACTGGCCAGGCCATTCCCGCTACCGTCGCCTTCCGCAATTCCCATACGGCTCGCCAGGTCAAGGACAGCGTCAATACGTCCAGCCGTCTGGAATCGAACATCATCGTCGGCAACGACGACTACGGTCAACCGAACAATCGTGAGAAGGCCGTCGACATCGTCGTCACGGCATCGTCGCCTGTCTACGGCGAGCGCAGCATCACGGTGAACATCGAAGACCCGGGGCAGACGACGGACGCATCGAAGTCGAACGAGCAGGTCGAAATCCGCAAGACGATCACGCTCGGCCAACGTCCTACGCTGACGTGGGATGCAGAATTCTCCGACCATACCAAGCTCACGAACGATGGCTTCAAGGGTCTCGTCATCCAGGAAAAAGCCACGATCATTCTCTATCCGCTGCTGAACTACATCTTCTTCGATCTCAACAGCGCAGACTTCCCGTCCCGCTACACGCTCTTCAGGTCGCCGGCACAAACGACGGGCTTCAACGACGAGCGTCTGCCCGGTGGTACGCTGGACAAGTACTATCACGTGATGAACATCTATGGCTACCGCCTGAAGAAGTATCCGAACGTGAAGGTCGAACTCATCGGCTGCGTCGACGAGAAGAACGAAGACAAGAACTCGCCGCTTCCGAAGCAGCGTGCCCAGGCCGTCTACGACTACCTCAAGAACATCTGGGGTATCGAAGAAGCTCGCATGAAGATCACGGGCCGTGGCTGGCCGGAAACGCGTTCGAACCCGAACGACACGTTCGGTATCGTCGAGAACCGCCGCACGGAAATCCACTTCTCGGGTGATGCCGAAGACGTATGGCAGGTCATGCGTCCGATCCTCGACAACGACCCGACGGAATTCCCGTCGCCCGCAAGCGTCGCCTTCTCGATGAAGAACGGTATCGACAACGAAATCGTCGCTTCCCGCCGCATCGAGGTG
Source organism: Candidatus Kapaibacterium thiocyanatum (assembly GCA_001899175.1). NCBI lineage: Bacteria > Pseudomonadati > Bacteroidota > Eximiradiia > Eximiradiales > Kapaibacteriaceae (SeqCode) > Kapaibacterium (SeqCode) > Kapaibacterium thiocyanatum (SeqCode). The sequence continues at coordinate 165,598 of MKVH01000008.1, forward strand.
AAGTACAACGGTAAGCCCTGGAAGACACTCACGGACGTCGGTATCACCGACCCGTCGAAGAACTGGGACTGGCAGAACGCCGATGCCGAGTATCCGCGCCCCGAAAACCGCGATCCCAAGCTCACGGCCTTCAACATGCCTCCGTACGAAGCACAGCTCATCGTCGTTTCGAAGAACGGTACGGAATGCAAGTCCGATCCTACGCCCATCCCCGTCAAGTTCGTATCGTCGCGTGACCAGAGCATCATCCGTACCGCGGGCAAGACACTCGAGAAGTACAACCTGATCCTCTTCCCGTTCGACCGTTACGATGCAGGTCCGTTCAACGAGCGTATCCTGCGCACGTACGTCTTCCCGCGCGTCAAGCCGAACTCCATCGTCAAGGTCGAAGGTCATACGGACGTCGTCGGTATGTTCGACCACAACAAGCGTCTGTCGGAAAACCGCTCGCGTACGGTCAAGACCGGTATCGAGAAGGCTACCGCCGGCAAGATGGGCTCGCTCGAATCGCGTGGTACGGGTGAAGAAGAAGCACTCTACACGAACGAACTTCCGGAAGGTCGTTTCTTCAACCGTACGGTACAGGTCATCGTCGAGACGCCGATCTCGGACGACAACACGACGGGTGAATAATCTCCTTACGTAGTCACTGAAGATCGAAAAAGGGAAGGACCGCTGAGGTTCTTCCCTTTTTTCATGATTTTTGTCGATCGACAGCATGTCGCACATGCTTCATTTCGAACATTCGCCGTCTAGTCAGTTATGATCCATTGGAACGTCGATCCCATTCTCTTCACCCTGGGCCCCCTTGCACCACGGTGGTACGGCATCCTGTTCGCCATGGCCTTCGTGGCCAGCTATCAGGTGATGAAGAAGATCTTCGTCAGGGAGGGACATTCGCAGCAGGATCTCGATGCACTGACGATGACGATGATCCTGTCCACCATCCTCGGTGCACGCCTCGGCCACGTCCTGTTCTACGAACCCGGCATCGTCACGAGCGGCAACCCTCTCGAGTTCTTCGCCATCTGGCATGGCGGACTGGCCAGCCACGGCGGTGCACTGGGCATCATCACGGGTCTGTGGCTCTATCATCGCAAGCGGCCGGCGATGTCGATGATATGGCTGCTGGATCGCCTGGCCATCGTGGCCGCACTGAGCGGGATGTTCATCAGGCTCGGCAATCTGTTCAATTCCGAGATCTATGGTCGCCCAACGGACGTACCATGGGCATTCTGGTTCGCGCACGTCGATCCCATTCCCGTCGGACGTCATCCGACGCAGATCTACGAGGCCCTGCTCTGCCTCGCGCTCTTCCTCATCCTGTGGCGCATGTACAACGCCGGGGTGGCACAGCGTGCACCCGGAAAGCTCATCGGTCTCTTCATGGTCCTGCTCTTCACAGGGCGCTTCCTGATCGAATTCCTCAAGGAACATCAGGTCTCGTTCGAGAATGCGCTGCCGATCGACATGGGGCAGATCCTCAGTCTTCCGTTCATCGCTGCAGGCGTGTGGTTCCTTTTACGAAAGCCGAAGGCTTCGCTATCACGGTGAAACCCGATGCCATCTCGATCACGTCCCGTTCCGCTGCTTCGGTGGTGGCGCGTGACGTGGCTACGACCGTATAGAGCAGGTTGTTCGCCAGGACGAGCTTCACGCATGTAGGGGCACCCTTCGCTTCGTTGCGGAACCAGATGAGGGCCGTATTCGCGGCCGTATCCACACGCACGGACGGTTTCGGCGCCAGAGGAGCACGTTCCATTCGATTGTCGACGATATCCTTGGTGAGCGACGCGATCGTGCTGCCCGGGGGTGGTGTCATCGTCGTCACCTTCACGATGCTGCTGTCCTGTGCCACGAGCTTGCTCGTCGTGCCGCTGATGGATGTCGTGCGTTCCACGTTCCACTGTTGAGGCGTCCTGGACGAGATGACGAAGCCAGCCGACGTGTCGATCAGGTTCTTGCCCGTGAAGCGGTTATCGGACACTTCACCCTTGACATCCATGAGCTTTCGGACGGCCGAATCGCTCACCGTACCGGTCGTGAACGTCACGCTGTCGCCCAGGACCTTCACCGTCTGGCTCTCCGTGCCGAGCTGGGCTGCCAACGGCTTCTCCAATGTGACTTCGACGCCGGATTCCGTGACCTTGAGCGTTCCTCCACGATCGTCGATATTCTGGAAGAAGAAGAACATCGCTACCAGGCCGAGCACCGTTACGGCGATGGCGATGATCAACGTCCGCTTCGTTTTCTCCCGTTCCCCTACAGCAGTCGATTCCTCGGCCACGACAACCCCCGTGACAATGTGAATGTGAGACCGGACGCTGCCGGCCGACGGCGCTAACTTACTTCAGTTACCATTATTTTTGCGACTTGTTCCATCACACAGTATCATGAAACCATGACCATTACCGTAATCGGCGCAGGGACAATGGGCAACGGCATCGCTCACGTGTCCGCACAGTTCGGCAACGACGTCGTCATCGTCGACGTAAGCGAAACCGCCCTGCAGAAGGCATTGGCGACGATCGCAGGGAACCTGGATCGTCAGGTCAAGAAGGAAGCCATTACGGAGGCCGACAAGCAGGCCATCCTGGCACGGATCACGACGTCGACCAGCATCGAAGAAGGCGGCAGGAACGCCGATCTCGTGGTGGAAGCGGCCAGCGAGCGCCTCGAGATCAAGCAGCAGATATTCGCCATCCTGGATGCCGTATGTAAACCCGAGTGCATCCTTGCCTCGAACACGTCATCGATCTCGATCACGACCCTGGCGGCAGGAACGAAGCGTCCGGACAAGTTCATCGGCATGCACTTCTTCAATCCTGTTCCCGTGATGAAGCTGTGTGAGATCATCAGGGGCCTCGCCACGAGCGATGAAACCTATGCGAAGATCAAGGGCCTCGCCATCGCCCTCGGCAAGACGCCCGTCGAAGTGCAGGACTATCCCGGCTTCATCTCCAACCGTATCCTGATGCCCATGATCAACGAGGCCGTCTACTGCGTCATGGAAGGCATCGCTTCGGTGGAAGACATCGATACTGTCATGAAGCTCGGTATGGCCCATCCGATGGGACCGCTGACCCTCGCGGACTTCATCGGCCTCGATGTCTGCCTCAGCATCATGGAAGTGCTCCACGACGGTCTCGGCGATTCCAAGTATCGTCCGTGCCCCCTGCTTCGCAAGATGGTCGCAGCCGGTCACCTGGGCAGGAAAAGCGGCAAGGGATTCTACAGCTATCAATGATCGTCCGGCACGGGCGAGGAGGCGGCCGGCCATGGAAATCGGTGAAACGCTCGAAGTCCGGAATCCCAAGGGGTTCACGACGTGGCTGAAGAAATACGGGCCGTCGGCGAAGGAAATCTGGCTCGTCATCTACAAGAAGTCATCGGGCAAGCGTACGGTAACCTATGAGCAGCTCGTCGAAGCTGCCCTGTGCTACGGCTGGATCGACGGATTGATGAAGTCCATCGACGACGAGACGTATGCCCAGCGGTTCACGCCCCGCAGGAAGAACAGTAATTGGACCGAGGTCAATCGGTCCATCGCACGCAGACTCCTGGCCGAAGGACTGATGTCCGAGGCCGGGAGGGCAGTGCTACCTGACGATCTTTCATGACAGTCGCCGTTCGGCCGCGTCGAACAGGTGTATGTGACGCGCGTCCGCACCGATCCTGACCAGCGTATCGAGCGGAGCGTCCGGCTTCGCGAGCGAACGGATGCAGACCGTGTCGTCCTTGCATTTCACGAAGGACAACCACTCATGTCCGAGGAATTCTACCGATACGAGCGTACCCGTCAACGTGACGTCGCGTTCGGCATCCGACGAGATATAGCGCAGGTCCTCGGGCCGTACTCCCGCGAACGTGGCCTTGTCCCACGGCAGGAGGCGTGCGCCGACGCCGACCGATATGGACGACGGTGCGACGATGTTCATCGACGGACTGCCGCAGAATCGTGCGACGAAGACCGTTGCCGGCCGTTCGTAGACTTCCTGCGGTGTGGCGATCTGCTGAAGCCGACCACCGTTGAGGATGGCCATGCGGTCCGCCATCGTCATCGCCTCCACCTGGTCGTGCGTCACGTAGACGGTGGTGATGCCGAGCTGGCGCTGTAGCTGGCGCAGCTCCGTGCGCATGTGGACGCGCAGTTGCGCATCGAGGTTCGACAGCGGCTCGTCGAACAGGAAGACCTTGGGCTTGCGGATGATGGCGCGGCCCACGGCGACACGTTGGCGCTGGCCACCCGACAACTGCTTCGGTTTCCGATCGAGCAGGTCCTCCATGTTGAGCATACGGGCGATGTCCATGACCTTGCGGGCGATCTCGTCCTTCGGTTCTCGTCGTATGGAGAGCGGGAAGGCGAGGTTCTCCGCTACGGTGAGGTGCGGATAGAGGGCATAGTTCTGAAAGACCATACCGACGTCCCTGTCGCGCGATGCGACGTCGTTCACGACGGTATCGTCGAAGGAAAGCGTGCCATCCGTAATGGACTCGAGGCCGGCGATCATCCGCAGCAATGTGCTTTTTCCCGAGCCGCTCGGGCCTACGAGGACGAAGAACTCGCCGGGCTCGATGCTGAACGAAACCGACTGGAGCGGCTGTACCTTGTCATAGGACTTGGAGACGTCGGAGAAGGTGATCTTGGGCATGGTCGATGGTATATGTGCTGATGTTCTCTCTCGTTACAGTCCCAGGCCCTTGAGCTGCTCCACCAGGGATCGCTGTTCGTCCGTCAACGAGGACGGCAATATAATCCGTACCGTCACGAAGAGATCGCCCCGGGAATCGGCCGACCCGTATACGGGCATGCCGTGGGCACGTACGCGGAACGTCTTGTCGTTCCGCGTGCCGGATGGAATCTTCATCGTGATCGTGCCGAAGGGCGTCACGATGGGTACCGAGCCACCGAGCAATGCGGTCGTGAGCGGAATCGACTCCGTCACCTTGAGGTCGTTACCGTCCCGAACGTAGCGTGGATGCGGCGCGACGGTCACTTCGAGAATACCCTGGGGAATCTTCAGACGCTGCTTGTCCTCGATTCCGGGTTTGAACTGGATATCCAGCTTTTCGGTGCCGATCGTCAACCGCTTGCGTGTGCCGTGAAGGGCTTCGTCGAAGGTGATCGTCACGGAATAGATCTTCTGCTCCGCTTCCTGGCGTTGCGTCGAACGCGAAGAACGCCGGCCACGCTGCCTGCCCTTCGACGAGCCGAAGAGCGATTCGAAGAAGTCCGTCGTACCGCCGCCCTGTTTGCCGAACAGATCGCTGATGTCGAAGTCGAACGAGAATCCGTCCTGCTGACGCGAGAACTCGTCGAACGACGTATTGCCATTGCTCCCACCCCTGGACTGGAACGAGTTGTACTGCGTCGACAACTGATCGTACCGTTTCTTCTTCTCGGGATCGCTCAGGACTTCATAGGCTTCACTGACGCGTTTGAAGCGATCTTCCGCCCCCGGCTCCGAATTGGTGTCGGGATGATAGGCACGGGCCAGCCTGCGATAGGCCTTCTTGATGTCGTCGGCGCTTGCCGTGCGTTCGACTTCGAGTTCCTTGTAGTAGTCGCGATAGTCCATAGGGGAGAATGATAGCGGATGATGTTCGGTACAGGACAATGACGAATCAGGTCCGTATCTCGTATACCGTCAGAAGAGGTCGGCGATGGAACGGTCGAACCACCGATCGAGGAAAAGTGCGAAGATGATGATGAAGATGACGATGACGAAGAGGATGGCGCCGAAGATCCTGCCCGCCGAGGACTTCGTGGTGCGCAGGCCTGCGCGTATGATGGCTTCGGTAAGGCGCTCCGTATAGGAGAAGACCGGTACGAAGATCAGGACGATGCAGGCCATTCCCAGCAACGTGGCGGTGGCAGGGCGGAAGCGGTGGGTCTCGGCGAGAATGCGGTCTTCGATGACTCCGGTCAGCAGATAGGAAACGAGGATGGTGACGGTGAAGACCAGGGCCCTGGTAAGATGACGCATCATGATACTTGTCCGGTAGGAAACAGATCGGCGGAAACGTAGTCGTGCGTCCTGTCGATATGCAGTTCGACGTCACCGTGTTCGTTCGTCCAGAACATCGGCGAGAAACGCGCGCCCCACGTGATTTCATGCGGTTTGTAGGAGTTGCGGGTATAGAACTGCTGACTCACCGTGTCATCGAATGCAGCGAAGGTCACGAGGAGTTCGGCATTCCTGTCGACGAGGTCCTTGTGCGTCAGGCCGTAGAGGGCGCTGTCCGACGTGATCGTATGGACGAGCGTCCAGTTCAGTGCGAGCGTATTGATGTTCGACAGGTCGAGCGGAAGCTGATAGTAGCGGCGTTCGCGTTGGTGTTCGTTCCCCTGATGCATCACGAGGATCATCGTGGCGTTGCCGTCCATGACGACGCTGTTGCGCTCGTTCACGATGCGGACCATCAGAGCGTTGGCGCCATTGGTATGCGGGGATATCAACGCCGACGTGCTGAAGAGGATACGGGGTTTGATCCGTGTGAAGCGGCCGAACGACACGCCCGTGAAGATGCCGAAGATCAGCAGTCCCGTAAGCGCCTCCAGTGCGGCGATCGCGCCCAGGACGGGCGTCGTCGGTGCCAGGTTGCCGTAGCCCACGGTCGTCAGCGTCTGTGCGCTGAACAGGAAGGTCATCTCGAGCGTTTCCAGTGTGAGATCGTCGTCCACGTTGGAGATGTGATCCGGTCCGATGACGACATACAGGCCCGCGAACATCATGTTCACGACGAAGTACGTGGCCAGGACGACGCAGACGAAGCGGATCCAGGACATGTCCACCAGCCAGTGATAGACGTCCGACGGATGGAACCGTTCGCCGAAGCGCTTGACGTTCGGCTTGCCGTCGCGGTTGAGGATGCGGCCGGTCGAGGAGCCGACCTTGATGCCGAATCCCGGGTCTCCCGAAAGGCGTGCCATACGATGAGGGGATGGTGGGCGAAACTCAGAGCAGGTGACGTTCCGCGAAGCTCGTGTAGTCGTCACCGCCGATGATTACATGATCCAGGACGCGAATATCGACGATGCGTCCCGCATCGACAAGCTGCTGCGTGATGGTGAGGTCTTCCCGCGAGGGCTCGGTATTGCCGCTCGGATGGTTGTGGAGAAGGATGATGGCGGCGGCATTCTCGGCGATGGCGATGCGGAACACCTCCCGCGGGTGGATGATGCAGGAATTCAGGGATCCCTGGCTGACCGTCACGTCGCGGATGATCTGGTTGGCGCTGTTCATCAGCAATACGTGGAAGGATTCCGTCCGTGCATGTCTCAGGCGTGGGGCCATCAGCCTGGCCAGCAGGGCCGGAGACGTGATGCTCGTCCTTGCCGTGAACGGTTCGGCCTGGATCCTGTTCGCCAGCTCGATGGCGGCGCACAGCGTCGCGGCCTTCGCCGTTCCCATGCCGTGGATCGCCTTGAGTTCGCTCGCATCGCGTCCTGCGAGGTCTGTCAGGGACGGGAAGCGCTCCAGGACGTTCCGGGCGATGCTCTCCGCACTGCGTCCGGCCGTGCCATGACCGATCAGCAGGGCCAGCAGCTCGTACGTCGTCAGTGCACGCGGCCCGTGCTGCAGCAGGCGTTCCCGCGGCCGTTCATGCTGGATGGTTGCGGTGGACATTGTAACCCGATGTCATGTCGTGGTCGACGTTCCGATCCAGGCGAGGTACTGGGGAAGCCCACCGGCGACGTCCAGCTCGAGGAATTCCGGAACATCGTACGGGTGGAGTACGGTCAGCCGTTCGCGCAGTTCCGGAATGCGGGTGACTGCGGTCTTGAGGATCATCTGAACCTCCGGTTCCGACTGGATGGCATCCTTCCAGCGATAGATGGACAGCATCGGAGGCAGGACGTTGGCGCAGGCCACCAGGCCCTCTTCCACCAGCGTGCGGCTTATTTCCGTGGCGATTTCCGTGGAGGGCGCCGTGGACAATACGACGGCGACCGATGTGTCTTCCATGATAGATTTTCCCATTTTTGCGTCCTTCCGAACCACGGCACAACATACAAATGCTCGATCTCCTCATCTATCATCTCCACATCGTCGGTGTCCTGTACGCCTTCACCAAGCGTTGGCAGACGGAGGGCATGAAGGGAGGCCTGCTGGCGATCGGCATTTGCGGTCTGGTGTTCACCATCGGGTGGTCCCTGACCGGGACGCTGGCGCGCCTCATCATGCCGGACACGGCGGGGACGTCCTGGTTCACGTCGGACACGCTATCGCTCATCCTGCTCTTCATCCCCGAGATCGTCTTCTTCTGGATCTTCTTCGTACGTGATCGTGCGGGAGAGAAGGAAAGCGTGACGGCCGATGCGGTGAATCAGGTGCACTGAGCGTGTCGTGATAGGGGGGGCTGAAGGGGATCTGGCGAATGGACGACGAATGATTTTTTCGGCACTGGAGCAGATTATTCCAGAAACCATTTGGTGAAGAGGAGAAAGTGCCGTAAGTTTGTCGTCCCTGAAGCGCGCAACTGTGCAACGGGGCGGT